>NZ_JBHXKA010000031.1:0-72350 GCF_042722885.1 Streptomyces sp. NPDC058401 | reverse complement strand
GGTGCATGGAGCCGCCGACGCCGAGCCCCATCGCCGGGGCCGCCTGCGGGGCCGGGCCGCCGCGCGAGCGCCGCATCGGGCCCCCGGCCGCGGCCGGGGCCGGGGCCGCGGGCGCTCCGGGAGGCCCGCCCGGCGCCTGCGGCGCCATCGGTGCGGGCATCGGCATGCCCGGGGCCGCTCCGTAGCCGCCGCCGTAGGCACCTCCGTAGCCACCGCCCCCGTAGCCTCCCGGCTGGCCGCCCGGCGGCACGATCCCGTACGGCGCGGCGCCGGTCCGGCCGGTTCCGGCCGTGCGCGCCCGCTCCTCCTCCCGCCACCGCTCCAGCGCCTTCGCGCCGAGCGGGAAGGCCTGGAGCTGTACGCCGCCCGCGGTCTCCTCGCCGGTGACCTGGCCCTCCACGGTGGCTCCGAGCCCCAGCGGGACGGCGACGAACTGGCGGACCGTGCCCGTGCCCGCGTTGATCCCGTCCAGCCACGGCTGGCGCGGGAGCACGAGGTAGTTCTGCGGCTTGCGCCCGAGCGCGCCCGTCCACCGCTCCCCGGAGACGGCGCAGACCTTGCCGACGCCCACCTGGAGCGCGGTGGGCTCCCGCGTCCCGCCGAAGCTGAGCCACATCGCCTCGCGCAGGTACACGGGCAGCATCACCCCGCCCTTGGCGAGCCAGTCCGCCGGAACCGTATCCGGATGGTCCTCCACCCGCCGCAGCGGGAACTCCCCCAGACCCGGTGGCAGATTGTGCGTACCGGTCTCCGGCAGCCGCAGCGTCCGCATGAACCGGACCTGCGCCCCCTCCCCCAGCAGCAGTGCGTTCCCCTCGACCCGTACCCCGCCCTTGGCCACCCGACCGGCTCCTCTCCTGTCCAGAACCGGATGCGCCGCAGGATCTGCCGCCGTTCCGGATCGTTACCCTCAAGATTTGCTCAGATGCCGTGACACTGCGCCCGGCACCTTCCTAGCTTCCTCATATACGCGTCCACCGGCCCGCGCGGTTCCCCGCGCCCCGGCCCGGTCCCGGTGCGCTCCGCGCGCTCCCGCGCGGTTCTGCCCGTCCGCGACCCCGCGTATCCGTGTACCCCAGGAAAGAGTGCAGCATGAAGGTTCCCAAGGCCGGCGCCATCGCGGCAGTGATCGGTCTCGCCCTGACCGCATCGGCGTGTGGCGGTGAGGACGACAAGGGGACCCTCGCCGTCGGCATCAAGTTCGACCAGCCGGGCGTCGGCATGCGGGAGCCCGACGGCACCTTCACCGGTTTCGACGTGGACGTGGCGACGTACGTCGCGAAGGAGCTCGGCTACTCGAAGGACCGGATCGTCTTCAAGGAGGTCCTCAGCAACGACCGCGAGCTCCTGATCGAGTACAACGAGGTCCAGATCGTGGCGGCCAGCTACTCGATCAACGACAAGCGCAAGGCGAAGGTCGACTTCGCCGGCCCGTACTTCCTCGCGCACCAGGACCTGATGGTCCGCGCCGACGACGCCACCATCACCAAGGCCGAGGACCTCAACAATCCCGGCAAGCGGCTGTGTTCGGTGACCGGCTCGACCTCGGCGGAGAACGTCAGGAAGAACCTGGCGCCCAAGGCGAGCCTCCTGGAGCTCGGCGGCTACTCCGAATGCGTCGTCGCCCTCAAGGACGGCCTGGTGGACGCCATGACCACGGACAATTCCATCCTGGCCGGCTACACCGCCCGCAAGGGCAACGAGGGCAAGTTCCGCCTGATCGGACTGCGCCTGAGCAGCGAGAACTACGGGATCGGCATGAAGAAGGGCAGCCCCGAGCTCCAGGTCAAGATCAACAATGCGCTCCGCAAGATGGTCGAGGACGGCACCTGGGAAGCGGCCGTGAAGAAGAACTTCGGCCCGGACTACAAGTACGAGGCCGCGCCCGCCATCACAGCGGGCAGCTGACGACCGTCGAGGCGGTGGCCGGGTCCGACCAGTCCGCGTCGAAGCGGGCGTTGACCACGTGGAGCCGGCCGCCGTGCACCGCGGCCGCCGTCGGCTCGTCGAAGCGCGGGTCGGTGATCCGCTTGACGAAGCGGGCCCGGCGGCCGTCGCCGCTCAGGGTGAACACGTCCACGGCATAGGCCCAGTTGCGTACGACGTACAGGGTCCGCCCGTGCAGTACGAGCCCGTCGCCGTTGCCCACGGAGCCGCCGTCGAGCACGGTCCGGGTGGCGTTCCCGGTGCGCGGGTCCACGCGGAACAGCGCCTGGGCGGTGTCGTGCACCACCACCAGGGCCCGGCCGTCGGGGGTCTTCTCGATCCCGTTCGCGCCCCAGTGGGAGCCGCCGGGCGGGACCGGGTCCCACTCGCCGCCGAGCCGCAGGGCGCGGGGGGCCGCGGCGGGACCGGTGAGGTCCCGGCCGAGGGGCAGGAAGTACAGGACGTCCGCGAAGGATTCGGTGAACCAGGCGCCGCCGCAGCCGACGACGGCGTCGTTGACGAAGACCGCGCCGGTCGCGGCCTGGTGCGTGGCCAGAACCCGCCCGTCCCCGGCGTCGAGCACCCGGATCTGCCCGCTGTCACCACCCGCGACCAGCAGCCGGCCGTACGGGGCGAGCTCGAGGCCCACCGACATGGGCCCCTCGCCCCGGGTGATGATCCGGCCGGCGCCGGTGGCGAGGTCGAAGCGGTAGACCGAGCCGTCGAGCAGCGAGCCCGTGTAGGCCGTGCCGCGCGCGGAGACGGCGATCCCCTCGGGCTGGAAGCCCGCCGGGATCGCCACCGTGTCGGGCCGCGGCGGCCGGGCCGCCTCCTGCGCCTGGGCGAGCGGCGCCCCGGCTCCGACGAGCGCGGCGCTTCCCAGCGCCGCGGCCGCACCGATGAAACCGCGTCGTCCTATGTTCCCCGTCATGACTGACCCTCTCAACTGCCGTGCGCAATAGGTGGGTTGACGACCACACCCCACCACATCGACGGCGTCCCGGCAGCTCCCGGTCAGGACCTTTCACAAGGGGACGGGCGAACTCAGCCTCCCGAAACCGGGGCCTTGGCGCGCAGGACGGTCAGGAACTCCCGCATCCAGGCGGAGTGGTCGGGCCAGGCCCGGGCCGACACCAGCGTGCCGTCGACCACGGCCTCGGAGTCCTCGAAGGTGGCGCCGGCCGCCTTCATGTCCAGCTCCAGCGCGGGATAGGCGGTGACCCGGCGGCCGTCGAGCGCGCCGGCCGCGGCGGTGATCAGGGGGCCGTGGCAGATCTGCGCGATCGGCTTGTCGTCACCGGAGAAGGCCGCCAGGATCCGCCGCACCTCGGGGTCGTTGCGCAGGTACTCCGGGGCGCGTCCGCCGGGCACGACCAGCGCCGCGTACTGCGCCGGGTCCACGTCGGCGAAGGCGATGTCGGCGGGCCAGGTGTAACCGGGCTTCTCGGTGTAGGTGTCGAAGCCGTCCTCGAAGTCGTGTACGACGAACCGCAGCTTCTTGACCGCCGGCGCCGCGATGTGGACCTCGTACCCCTCCTCGACCAAGCGCTGGTAGGGGTAGAGGACTTCGAGGGATTCCGCCGCGTCGCCGGTCACGATGAGGATCTTCGGTGCCATGGGCTGCTCCTGGTAGGGCTGTTCACGGTGTGACCTACGCCACGGTGCCCGTACCGCCCCTTCCTGCATAGGGATTCTTGCGCCAATCACCCGCATGACGCGCGTAGAAAATCCGGGCTCCGGACACGTGCTTTTTACCTGTAGGGCACATGACAATGTGAACCTCGCTCTGCCACCTGACGTCCCGCCAATTCCCCGGGCGGGAGCGGTGCGTGTGGAGAGGTACCCCCACGTGATGAGAATCTCGCGCCTTGCTCCCTGGGCAGCCGGCCTCGCGGCCGCGTCCCTGATAGCGGTCCCGGCCTCCGCCGCGGCCGGCCAGCGGACCGCGGCAGCCACTGCGGCGGCCCCCGCGGTGGCCGCGGCCTCCGCCGTCGACACCTACTACGCCGCCGCCGAGGGCAAGACCGGCGCCGCGCTGAAGACGGCGCTGCACAACATCATCAAGACCCAGTCCAAGGTGACGTACGACGGCGTGTGGAACGCCCTGAAGGTCACCGACCAGGACCCCGCGAACCCCAACAACGTCATCCTGGTCTACTCGGGCCGCTCCCAGTCGAAGTCCACCAACGGCGGCGGAGTCAACGACTGGAACCGCGAGCACGTCTGGGCCAAGAGCCACGGCGACTTCGGCACGGCCACCGGCCCCGGGACCGACCTGCACCACCTCAGGCCCGAGGACGTCACCGTCAACAGCACCCGCGGGAACAAGGACTTCGACCTGGGCGGCAGCCCGTTCTCCGAGGCCCCCGGCAGCCTGACCGACTCCGACTCCTTCGAGCCGCGGAACGCGGTCAAGGGCGATGTCGCGCGCATGCTGCTCTACATGGCCGTGCGCTACGACGGCGGTGACGGGTTCGCCGACCTGGAGATGAACGACAAGGTCAACAACGGCAGCGCGCCCCTCTTCGGGAAGATCAGCCTCCTGAAGCAGTGGAACCTGCAGGACCCGCCGGACGCCTTCGAGCAGCGCCGCAACCAGGTCATCTACGACACCTACCAGCACAACCGGAACCCGTTCATCGACCACCCGGAGTGGGTCAACTCCATCTGGTAGGCGAGCGCCGGGCAGACCTGCGCCAGGTCCCCCGGCGCCCTACTGCACGCCGAGGGCCATCCACTTCTCCGGGCTCGCCAACGGCTCGAAGCCGGCCTTGGCGTACACCTCGTGGGCGTCCGCGGTCGCCAGCAGGATCCTGCGCAGCCCGTACGGGGCGAGATGGTCCCGTACCGCCCCCGCCAGGGCGGTGCCGAGCCCCTTGCCCCGTACGCCCCGGTCCACGTACACGTCGCAGAGCCAGGCGAAGGTGGCGCGGTCGCTGATGACGCGGGCGTAGGCCACCTGGAGGCCGGAGGCGGTGTCGTAGATCCCGAAGTTGAGCGACCCGTCGATGGCCGCCTCCTGCTTCTCCCGGGTCCGCCCGAGCGCCCAGTAGGCGTCCTCGGACAGCCACCGGTGGATCAGCTCCCGGTCGAGGCGGCCGGGGTCGGCGGACATCTCGTAGCCGGGGGAAATCTCGTGGCCTGCGGGAATTTCGTGGCCCTCGGGCGGGGGCAGCGCGCTGTCGTCCATGCGCGCATCCAAGCAAAGCGGACGGGCCCCGGCCAGCGGGTTTCATCAGCCGGGACGGCCGGGGACGCCGGGGACCCCGCCGGGCTACAGCCTGTCGGCCAGGGCCTTGAAGGCCGGCCAGTCCAGGGCCGGGGTCCGGGAATCCCAGACCTTCTGGGACAGGGCGGCGAGGGGGAGCCGGATGCCGGCCGCGACCTGGGCCTGGGTCTGGGCTCCGGCGAGATCGCACCAGACGGCGAAGCGCGCGCCCAGGATCTGCCCGGCGTACCGCGCGGGCACGGCGGCGGTGCCGCGCAGGACGAGCGGGGTCCACTGCTCGTAGATGCGCCGGCCGTCGGGGTACGTGAACTGGTTCGGCTGCCCCAGCACGTAATAGAGGTACTCGTCGTTCAGATTGACGACCTTGCGGCCCTCGCGCAGGTACTCCAGCGGCGGCCGGGCCCCGAGCTCCTTGCCCGTCCAGTACTCGACCTGGAGGTCGCGGGCCGGCTGGGCGATCCCGCCGGTGAAGAAGCCGTCGTTCCAGGCCGCCGGCGCCCGGCCCGCCGAACGGACCACGCCCGCCCGGTCGTTGAGCCAGCCCGTCGCCAGGTCCTGGACCCGCGCGGTGGGCCCGTACCGCTGCCGGGCGGCGGCCGTCAGCTGGGGGAAGGAGCTCTGCGGATCGCGGTAGACCAGGGCCTGGTACTCGTCGGCGCCCACGTTCCAGATCGCGCCGGGGAACAACGGCAGGTACTCGCGCAGGAGTTCGTCGACGAGTTTCGCCGCCGCCGGGTTCGCTATGTCGACCGCGCCCTTGACCGCCCGGCCCTGGACGTCGCGCAGTTGCAGCCCGGGGTACGCGCGCAGCACCGCTCCGAGGTGTCCGGGCGAGTCGATCTCGGGGATGACCGCGATGTGCAGGCGGGCGGCGAGCGCCGTGATCTCGCGCACCTGCGCCTTGGTGAGGTGGGGGTCGGAGACGATCTCGGGGTGGGTGTCGGACTCGATCCGGAAGGCCTGGTCGTCGGAGAAGTGCAGGCCGAGCTGGTTCAGCTTCAGATCGGCCATCTCGCGCAGCCGGTCCTCGATCCAGTCCGGGGTGAAGTGCTTGCGCGCTATGTCGAGGTTGAGCCCGCGCTGCGGTTTCGCCGGGGCGTCACGCACGATGCCCTCCGGCGCCGAACCGCCGCCGCTCACCTCCTGTTTGAGGGTGCGGGTGCCGTAGAACACCCCGGCCTCGTCGGGTCCGGTGATGCGGACCTGCCCGTCGCTCACGGTCATGCTGTACGACTCGGGCGTGCCGGAGCCCTTCGCCCCGAGGGAGAGCTCCACGTCCCCCTTGCGCGGGGTGGCCGACTGGGCGAATCCGATCCGCAGCTCCCCGGCGAGCAGTTTGCCCTCGTCCGACAGGGCCGCGCTGTCGGCCGGCGGTACGACGACCCGTGACCCGGGGGCGGGCCGCCAGCCGGGGCCGCGGGCCGGCACGTGCTCCCGTACGGCGGGGACGGTGCGCGGGGCCTTGGACAGCGGGCCGGTGGGCGTCGGTGTCGGCGGGGGCGCCGGGGCCTGCGGGTCGGTGGGGGCCGTCGGGGTCGCCGCGGGCGCCGTCGCGTTCGGCGGGGTGCTCGCCGCGGCCGGGGACCGGGGCTCCTGCGGGGCGGGGGTCCCGGACGCGCAGCCGGGGACGGCGGCAAGGGTGATCAGCGCGGCGACCGTTGCCGTCGCGATGCCGTGGCTCCGCCCGTACTGCTTCGTCTTCTGTCGCATAGTGCACCTGTCCCCCGTACCAACCTGGCACGGGGGACGGCGGTGCGCGACCCGGGCGGTGGGGTCCGGTGCTGGGGCCGGGCCGCGGGGGCGGGCGGAGCGGTCAGGCCAGGACGCCGAGCGCGGACTCGGCGAACCCGTGGTCCTGGGCCGGGGCTCCGCCGCCGACGCCGATGGCTCCGACGAGCCGGCCGTCGCGGCGGACCGGCAGCCCGCCCGCGATGAAGAGCAGCGGCCGGTCCAGGGCGGTGGGCAGGGTGTGGAAGGGGCCGCCGGGCTGGACGGCGTCGACGAGATCGGCGGTCGGAGCGTCGAGCTGCAGGGCCGTGAAGGCCTTGCGGGTGCTGGTCTCGCCCGAGATCAGGACGGCCCGGTCGTCGCGCCGGAAGGCGAGCGGGTGGCCTCCCGCGTCGAGCACGGTGACGCTGACGGCGACCCCGGCGGCTCCGGCCGCGGCCGTGGCGGCGGCGACGAGCGCCTCGGCGTCCGCGGTGGTCAGGGGGGCGACGGCGATGCGGGCGGGGGCGTGGGTGGACATGCGGGTCTCCTGTGAGGTGGGGGGATGCGGGGGCGGTTCGAGGGCCGGTACGAGGGGTGGCGGATCAGTGGTGGGCGGGGACGGCGGCGGCCGTGGGGGCGCCGGCCGCGATGACCCGGCCGCCGGCTTCGCCGCCCGCGCGGGTCCCCGTACGCCGTTCCAGCGCTCCGGACACCAGGGCGAGGGCGAGCGCGGAGGCGGCCAGCGCCGCGCCGACCCAGTTCGGGGCGGTCCAGCCGAGTCCGGCGGCGATGACGAGCCCGCCGAGCCAGGCGGCGAGGGCGTTGCCGAGGTTGAAGGCGCCGATGTTGACGGCGGAGGCCAGGGTGGGGGCGCCGGCGGCCTGGTCGAGGACCCGCTTCTGCAGCGGCGGCACGGTGGCGAAGCCGAGGGCGCCGATGAGGAAGATCGTGACGGCGGCGCCCGCCCGGTTGTGGGCCGTGAGGGTGAACAGGGCCAGCACCGCGGCGAGCGCGCCCAGCGAGGTGTAGAGCATCGGCATCAGCGCGCGGTCGGCGAAGCGGCCGCCGACGAGGTTGCCCGCGACCATGCCGAGGCCGAGGAGGACGAGCAGCCAGGTGACGGAGGTATCGGCGAAGCCGGCGACGTTGGTCATCATCGGGGTGATGTAGGTGATGGCGGCGAAGACCCCGCCGAAGCCGAGGACGGTCATCCCCATGGCCAGCAGCACCTGGACGTTGCGGAACGCGGCCAGCTCGTGGCGGATCCGTACCCCTTCGGGGCGGGGCAGGTCGGGGACGAGCCGCGCGATGCCGAACAGCCCGAGCAGGCCGAGCGAGGCGACGATCAGGAAGGTGACGCGCCACCCGAGGTGCTGGCCGACGAGGGTGCCGAGCGGGACGCCGACGAGGTTCGCGACGGTGAGGCCGGTGAACATCATGGCGATGGCTCCGGCCTTCTTCTCGGGGGCGACGAGCTCGGCGGCGACGACCGCGCCGATGCCGAAGAAGGCGCCGTGGGCGAGGGAGGCCACCACCCGCCCGGCGAGCATGACGCCGAAGACGGGGGCCAGTGCGGAGACCACGTTGCCGACGATGAACAGGCCCATGAGGAGCATCAGCATGCGCTTGCGCGGGATGCGGGTGCCGAGGACGGTCATCAGCGGGGCGCCGAGGACCACGCCGAGGGCGTAGCCCGTGACCAGGAAGCCGGCGGTGGGGATCGAGACTCCGTATGTGCCGGCGACCTCGGGGAGCAGGCCCATGATCACGAATTCGGTGGTGCCGATCCCGAAGGCGCCGATGGCGAGTGCGAGGAGTGCGAGAGGCATGAGGGGTGCCCTTCAGGAGCCACAGGGGCTCCACGGGGAGAAGGCGGAGGGAAGGGGGGAGGGCGGCGGTCCCGGCGATTGCCACAGCGGGTTGCCTGCGTCCACATTAATTGCAGACGCGGGATATTTGCAAGCGCGGGCAATTGCAGACGTGCCCTATCCTGGAGTCACACGCCTTCGAGGAGGAAGCCCATGACGGCCACGGACAGCGCACTCACCGCCCTCTCCCAGGGCTGGTGCGCCCTCTCCCTCCTGCACGGGCGGATCGAGACGCACATCGAGCGCGCGCTCCAGGCGGGACACGACCTGAGCGTGCGCGAGTACTCCCTGCTCGACGTCCTCAGCCGCCAGCACAGCGGTCCCGGCGGCCACCTGCGCATGCACCAGGTCGCGGACTCGGTCGTACTCAGCCAGAGCGCGACGACCCGGCTGGTCAGCCGGCTGGAGGACCGCGGGCTGCTGAGCCGCTACCTGTGCGACACCGACCGCCGGGGCATCTACACCGACGTCAGCCCGGCCGGCCTGGCGCTCCTGGCCGAGGCCCGCCCCACCAACGACGCCGCTCTGCGCGAGGCGCTGGACGAGGCGGCGCTCAATCCGGAACTCGCCCTGCTGGTGGCCGCCGTGAAGAACACCCCGGCGGGGGCCACGGCTTAGGGGGTATCCCATAGATCAGGCCGACACCCGCCGGGCGAGCACCTGACCCGGCCAGGTGCCGGAGAGGAAGCTGTCGGTGCGGGTGAAGCCGTTGCGCTCGTAGTAGGCGACCAGCTCACCGCCGCCGCCCGCCCAGCAGTCGACCCGCAGCAGCTCCACGCCGGCCCGCCCGGTCTCCTCGACGGCCCGGGCCAGCAGTGCGGCGCCGATGCCCCGGCCCGCGTACCGCCGGTCGGTGACCAGGAGCCGGACGTACAGCTCGGGTTCCCCGGCCGGTGCGATCATCGGCATCTTCGGGCTCGGCCCGGTG
Organism: Streptomyces sp. NPDC058401; assembly: GCF_042722885.1. Taxonomy (NCBI): domain Bacteria; kingdom Bacillati; phylum Actinomycetota; class Actinomycetes; order Kitasatosporales; family Streptomycetaceae; genus Streptomyces; species Streptomyces sp. NPDC058401. Next base: position 62,689 of record NZ_JBHXKA010000031.1, on the reverse strand, counting down.
TCCAGCACCAGGGCTCCGACGGGTACCCCGTCCAACTCCGCGAGGTACGGGGAGTTGTCGGCCGCGTACCCCTGGACCCGCTCCACCCCGCCGGGGATCTGCGAGTAGGGGACCGTGCCCCACTGCTCGGTGTTGCCGCGGGCGTTCATCCAGGCCACGGCCCCGTCGAGCATGGCCAGAACGGCCGGTACGTCCGCCGGGCCGCCCGGCCGGATCCGTATGTCGTGTGTGGTGTCGTCCATGGGGCGAGTTTAGGCCGTGACCCGGTGCGGACCCCGGGAGCCCAGTGCGCGGTACTCCGTGGGCGTGAGCCCGTACGCCTCGCGGAACGACCGGCTGAAGACCACGGGACCGCTGAAGCCCCAGCGGGCGGCGATGGACTGCACCCGGTGGGCGGCGAGTTCGGGCCGGCCCAGGTCGGTGCGGCACTGTTCCAGACGGCGACGGCGGATCCGGGCCTGGACGCTCTCCCCCTGGCCCCGGAAGAGCTGGTGGAGCGCGCGCACCGAGATGTTGTGACGGGCCGCGATGACGGGCGGCCCCAGCTCCGGGTCGCCGAGGTGGTGTTCGATGAAGGCATGGACCCGGCGCAGGAGGACTTCCGCCCGGGCTTCGGAGGGGATCCGGTCCTCGGCGTCCAGGTGCTGGGCGAGGCAGGCCGTGGCGAGGTCGACGGCTACCGCGCCGAGCCGGGCCAGTTCCTCCGGCTCGCATTCGGCGGCGTGGTCCTCCAGGGCGCGCATGAAGGAGGCCAGGATCGCCGCGATCCCCCGGTCGCCGGGTATGCGGCGGGCCAGCAGCCGTTCCAGCCGTTCGGGACGCAGCGGCAGGGCGTCCCGGGGGAGCATCAGGATCGTCGCCCGCACCTGGCCGCCGTCCGCGTGCATCGCGTTGTCGGAGGGGAGCGAGGTGTCCCACAGCATGAGGTCCCCGGCCCCGACCGTGCACTCGTTGCGGTGCTGGGACATCGACGTGACGCCCTTGCGCAGCAGGGCCAGTTGGTACTGCTCGGGATCACCGCGCCGGATCAGCGCGGGGGTGCGGCGCGAACGCAGGGGCGACAGCGTGAACTTGGACGCGCGCAGGGGCCCCAGGTCCACCACGGCGGCCTCGCCCTGGAAATCGGCGGGCCGTTCGCTGCTGAGGGCGGCCGGCATTACCTCGCGCGAGATGATGTCGGCGTACCAGTCGAACCGCTCCCCCGCCGGGACCCCGCCCGACGACACCGCTGACCACATCCCGCGCCCCCGTTCGCATGCTTCGCAGGATCCAAGGATGCGGCCAAGTGAGCTGCGGCGGCGCATGGTTATCGCCCGCGCGCCGCTCCGGACGGGCAACTCGCCCAGCCGGAGCGGCCGTTCCCGCCTCGCGTCCCGCGCCCTCAGCGCCCGCCCCCTCAGGAACGGCCTGGCGAAGCCGTGGGCGGCCGGGACGAGGCCGAGGGCGGCGGTGCGGACGACGACGGGCGCGACGAAGTCGAGGGGCTGGAACCGGGCCGTGGCGTACTCGTACCGGGCACCGGCGACCGTGACGGGGTCGCGGTGGGCCCGTACGAGGACGAGGGCGCGGCCGAAGGCGAGAGCCGCGAAGGAGTCGGAGAGGGGGACACCGACGGGGACGGGGACGGTGTCGGGGTCGGGGACGGGCCCGTGGGCGAGGACGACGGCGGAACCGCCGGCGGTACGGGCACCGGGCCCGGGCGGACCGGAGCGTCCGGGGCCAGTACGGCGTACCCCACCAGCGCCGCGGCAGCCGCCGCCAGCCCCGCCAGGGGCAGCGCGAAACCGCGCGGCCAGGCCCACGGCAGGCGCCGCACCGCCGGCCCCGGCGGCTGGGCCGGGCGCAGGTCGCGCACGGTGATCCCGGCCGCGCGGGCGTCCAGGGCCCGGCGCAGCCGGTGCTCCACCGGCCGCTCGGCCGGCGCCCCGGAGGGTACGTGCGCCCCGTACGGCCCGGAGGGCCCGGACCCGTCCGGCGGCTGCCGGCCCGGCCCCGTGGGCGGCTCCTGTCCACGCGTCATATCCGACCCTCCAGAGTCCGTTCCAGCGCGTCCAGCCCACGGCTCGCGTTCGATTTGACGGCTCCCCGGCTGATCCCCAGCGTCTCGGCGATCTCCGCCTCGCTGAGATCGGCCCAGTAGCGGAGCACCAGGACCTGCCGCCGCCTCGGTGTCAGCCGGCCCAGCGCGGCGAGGACCTCGCGGTGTGCCTCGCCGAGGACCACGGACGCCTCGGCGGAGGGCACGTCGGCGGGTGCCTGCGGGATCCAGGCGCGGGCGGTGCGGCGGCGGCGCAGCACGGAGCGGGCCGTGTTGACGACGGCGGTGCGCAGGTAGCCCAGCGCGTTGTCCACCTCCGTGATCCGCTCCCCGTGGCGCCGGTAGAGCGCGGTGAAGGCGTCCTGCACCACGTCCTCGGCGGTGCCCAGATCGTCCACGAGCAGCACCGCCAGCCGGATCATCGGCAGCCGGTGGGCGTGGTAGAGCTCGGTCACGGTGGGCGGCGGGCCGCCCGCCTCGGAGGGGTGGCCGTACGTGTACCCGTGCCGGTACGGCTCCGCGGGCGCGGGCGGGGCCTGCGCGGCGGAAGAGCGCTCGCGGCGCAGCAGGAACGACCACAAGCCCCGCCGCGGCCGGTCGAAGCCGGATGCGACGGGGCCCGCGGAGAGTGCGAGGTGGAGCACGGGGGTCCTCAGCCGTTGGCGCGGCGCCGCACGGTGTACAGGGTCGCGGCCCCGGCGGTGATCAGCACGGCGGCCCCGGCGCCGAGTGCGACCGTGGTGGCGGAGGAGCCAGTATGCGCGAGCTCGGGCTCACCGGGCGAGGCCGGGGCGGCGCTGGGAGCGGTGCTCGGCGCCCGGCTGGGGCTCGGGGACACGCTCGGGACGGCGGTCGCCGGACGGCTCGGGCTCGGGGACACGCTCGGCACGGCGGTCGCCGGACGGCTGGGGCTCGGAGACACGCTCGGCACTGCGGTCGGCTTCGCGCTCCGAGGCACGCTCGCCGAGGGCACGGGTGTCGGCGAAGCGGACGACGCCCCTGCTGCGGCGGAGGCCGGCCCGGCCAGCGCGAGGGCCGCGCCGGCGGTGGCGACGGCGAGGGCCGCCGCCCTGCGGACGGACAGCGGGGCGCGCTTCAGGTTCTTCACGGTGGATCTCCACGGTCGGCTTCGGGGCGCGGGATCACGCCCTTCACCCCCGCACGACGCGCGAGTGCCCGGGAGGTTGCCGCAGTTCCCGAAAAACTTTTCGGGAACCCCGGCACCCTCCACCCGGACTCCGCTCAGCCCCTGTGCCGTCCCGCCTCCCGCAGCCGCCGCAGGGCCGTGCCGATGACGGCCACCCCCTCCTCGATCTCCCCCACCGCGCCCGCCGCGTAGCCGAGGACCAGGCCCGGAGCCCCCGGGGTCATCCGGTGCCAGGACAGCGGGTGCGCCTTGACCCCGAGGTCCAGGGCCGCGGCGGCCAGCACCGTGTCGTCGATGCCGCCGGGCCCGGCGGTGTCCCCCTCGAAGGTGACCATCAGGTGCAGCCCGGCCGCCGCCCCGTGCACCCGGGCGCCGGGCAGTTCGGCGGCGATCGCGCGGAGCATCGCGTCCCGGCGGGCCCGGTGGCGCCGGCGGACGAAGCGCAGGTGGCGCTCCAGCTCCCCCGAGGCCATCAGCCGGGCCAGCACCAGCTGGGCCAGGACGGGATTGCCGAGGTCGGCGTAGCGCTTGGCCTCGATCACGGCGTCCAGCCGGTGCGGCGGGACCAGCAGCCAGCCCAGTCGCAGGGCGGGGGCGAGGAGTTTGGAGACGCTTCCGGTGTAGCAGACGGCCTCCGGGAGCAGGGCCCGCAGGGCGGGGACGGGGGCGCGGTCGTAGCGGTGCTCGGCGTCGTAGTCGTCCTCGATGACGACTCCCCCGGCCGCCGCCCAGGCGAGGAGCTCGCGGCGGCGTTCTCCGTCGAGGACGACCCCGGTCGGGAACTGGTGGGCCGGTGTCAGCACCACCGCCCGGGCCGGTCCGGCCGCCAGGGCGGCGGTGTCGATGCCGCCCGCGTCCACCGGTACGGGCAGGATGCGCATGCCCCCGTGTTCCAGTTGCCGGCGCGTCCCGAGCGAGCCGGGGTCCTCGACCGCCACGTGCCGTACGCCTTCCGCGCGCAGCACCTGTGCCAGCAGTCCGAGCGCCTGCGCCACGCCCGCCACCACGACCACCTCGCCGGGGTCCACGCGGATCCCGCGGTTCAGGGCGAGCCAGCCGGTGATCGCCTCGCGCAGCGCGGGGGTGCCCTGCGGGTTCCCGTAGCCGAAGTCGGCGGGGGTCAGCTCGGCGAGGACCCGGCGTTCCGCCTGGAGCCAGGCCGTGCGCGGGAAAGCGGCCAGGTCCGGCGCCCCGGGCGAGAGGTCGATCCGGCCCGGGGCAGCGCGCAGCGCGTCGACGAGGGCGCCCCATTCCCTCGTGCCGAACGGGTCGGCCGGATCCGGGAGCGCGGAGCGCGCGGACCCGGGCGGGGGCTGCCCTCCGGTCACCGGCGCGGCCACCACGACCGTCCCCGCGCGGCCGCGGCCGGCCACCTGCCCGGTCTCCGCCAGCCGCTGGTACGCCTCGGTGACCAGCCCCCGGGAGACCCGCAGCTCGGCGGCGAGGACGCGGCTGGCCGGGAGGCGGCTGCCGACAGCGAGCGTGCCGTCCGCGATGGCCGCACGGAGCCGGTCGGCGAGCCAGTCGGTGCGCCCGCCGGCCGGGGCCCGGCCGATGTCCAGCTGGAGGAAGTCCGACCCCGCTGCTTGGGAACCCGCTGCTTCGGACCCCCCTGCTTCGACACTTGCTGTTACGGACCCCTCGGTGGCGCTCTCATTGGACCTGTCCATGGGTCCATTGTGGCGCCAGGCTCAACGGTATGAGCACCTCAGCGCCTTCACATGCTTCGCACCCGTCACCGCCTGCACAGCCTTCGCCGCCTTCGCCGCCTTCACCCCGGCAGTTGCGCGACCTCGCCCCCGGCATCGCCGGCATGGTGCTCGTCGGCAGCAGCGTCACCGTCTCCCGCTCCCTCGTGGACGCCCCGCTCTTCGGGGTGCAGGCCGTCCGCTACACGATGGCCGCGCTGCTCCTCTTCGGCCTTGCCCGCCTCGCCCGGGTGCGGATCACCGCCCCGCGCGGCCGGGAGTGGCTGTGGCTGGCCGGGGTCGCCGCGACCGGGCTGGTGCTGTTCAACGTGGCCGTCGTACGGGGCGTCGCGCATGCCGAGCCGGCCGTGATCGCCGTCGCCGTGGCCTGCGTACCCGTCCTGTTCGGGGTGGTCGGCCCGCTGATGGAGGGCCGCACGCCCAGCCGCCGGGTGCTGCTGGCCGCGCCGGTGGTCGTCGCCGGGGCGGTGCTCGTGGAGGGAACCGGCCGCACGGACGCGGCCGGGATCGGCTGGGCCGCGCTCGCGCTGGGCTGCGAGGCCGGTTTCACCCTGCTCGCGGTGCCGGTGCTGAAGCGCCACGGGGCGTGGGGGGTGTCGCTGCACGCGGTGTGGATGGGCGCGGTGATGCTGGTGGTGCTGACGGTGTGCGTCGAGGGGCCCGCGGACCTCGGGACCGTGAGCCCGCGCCAGTGGGCCGCGGCCGGCTACCTCGCCGTGATGGTGACGGCGGTGGCCTTCCTCCTCTGGTACCGCACGGTGGCCGCGGTGGGCTCCGGCCGGGCCGGGCTGCTGACCGGGGTTGCCCCGCTCGCGGCGGCGGGCGCGGGAGCCGTCACCGGCGGCGGGCTCCCGGGGCCGGCGGTGTGGCTGGGCCTGGCCGTGGTGGTCGCCGGGCTGGCGGCGGGGCTCCGGCCGGAGCGGGCGCCGGTCGCGCCGGTCGCGTCAGCCGCGCCGGTCGCACCAGACCCCGCCCGCGCGAATGCCGCGTAACGCCCAGGAGTCCGCGGCCCCTTGAGCACGCCCCGCCTTGTGGATCACAATCCGCAGATGGCAACGCCTCCGTACAGCAGTTGGATGCGGTACTTCTCCCCGACCGCCAACCACCGCCGGCTCGGTCTGGTGTGCCTCGGTGTGGGGGTGCAGCAGGGCGGGCTTCCGGTGGTCGGCCCGCGCGTGCTCGACCACCACGTCGCGGTGGTGGTCTGCGCCGGCCGGGGCTGGTTCAGCCACGGTGGGCGGGCCCCGCAGCCGGTGACGGCCCCGGCGCTGCTGTGGCTCGTGCCCGGGGTGGAGCACCATTACGGCCCCGATCCGCAGACCGGCTGGGAGGAGTGCTTCGTGGATTTCGCCGGCCACAGCGTGGAGGCGTACACCGACCTCGGCTACGTCACCCCCGACCGGCCGCTGGTTCCGCTCAGCGGCACGGCCGGGGTGCGGCACGTGGTCGACGGGATCGTACGGGCGGCCCGGCTCGGCGGCCCCCTGCTGGAGGTGGAGGCCGCCGCGGCCGTGCACGGGCTGCTCGTCGCGCTGCGCTACGCCCGGGCCGGGGTGTCGCGGCAGGGGGACACCGTGATGGACACCCTGGCCCGGGACGCGCTGCTGCCGATCTCGGTGGCCGAGCACGCCGCCCGGCTCGGGATGAGCCTGCCCGAACTGCGCGGGGCGGTGCGCGGCAGTACCGGGGAGGGGGTCAAGGAGTACCTCCTCGGTATTCGCCTGAGCCGGGCGAAGGAGCTGCTGGCCCGGACCGACCTGCCGGTCGCCGGGGTCGCCCGGCGGGTCGGTTACGAGGACGCGGCCTACTTCAGCCGGCTGTTCAGCCGCCGGGTGGGCGTGGCGCCCGGCCGGTTCCGCCAACAGCAGTCGGTGCCACAGCAGTCGGTGTCGCAGCCGTCGATGTCGCAGCCGTCGGCACGGTGGCTCCTCTCCCCCGTCACGGCAGGTAGCCGATGTTGAGTTCCGCGACCGCCGTCCACGGGTTGCCCGCAACCTCCTTCGTGGCCTTGAGCTTGACGTAGCGCGCGGTGCGCGCCGTGAAGGCGACGTCCTGCTGCGCGGTGGTGTTGGCGAAGGTTCCGGACGCGGCCGCCGTGCCCCAGGTGACCCCGTCCGTGGACGTGAGGACCTGGTAGTCGGCGATGCGCCCGTTGCTCTGCGTCTGCCGGGGCAGGTAGTGCAGGGCGGAGACGTTGTACGAGGCGCCGAGGTCGAGGGTGATCTCGTGCGGCATCGGCGCGGTGGCCTGGTACCACTGGGTGTGCCAGATGGTGGCGCTGTCCCCGTCGAGCACGTTGGCCGCGGCCCCGTTCTCCCCGGCGGTCTCCTGGCTGTCGACGGCCTTGACGCTCATCTGCGTCTGCGGGACGAGGAGTTCGCCGCCGCTTCCGGTGCCCAGGTCGTCGACCGCGAGGTCGTCGAGGATGAAGTCGGCCTCGTTGTGCGAGCCTTCGGCGGTGACCTTCCGTACGCCGATCCAGGCATCGGTCCCCGCGGTGAAGGTCTTGGTGAAGGTGGTGGCCGTCCGGGCCTGGTTCAGCGCGGTGGCCGTCTCGGTGCTGCCGGAGCCGGTGATGAACTGGTAGTCGCCGCTGAAGCCGTTCTCGTAGCTGAAGGTGACCTTGTACGAGCGGCCGGGCGTCAGCCGCAGGGTCTGCGGGAGGGTGCGGTAGACCAGGCCCTGCCGCTCCTCGTGTGATTTCAGCGAGTTCTGTCCGCTGAGCACGTCGTCGACCAGTTTTCCGCTCCAGCCGGCCTGGGTGTACGGGGCGTTGCGCTGGGCGATGTGGGTGCGCGGGTCGGTGGCGGAGCCGCCGGCCCCGCCGAAGGCGAAGGGGCCCCAGCCCGCGTCGACGTTCTCGAAGTCCTCGGTGAACCAGTGGCCGTTGAGCGGGGTGCGGGCCGAGCGGACGACCCGTACGTCGTCAAGGTAGACGGTGCCGGAGCCGGAGGCCGCGGACAGCTTGAGGGTGGCCGTCGACTGCCCCGCGGGGACGTCGAAGAGCACCTTCATGCGCTGCATCTTGGTGCCGTTCTTCTCGCTGCCGCCGAGGCTGTTGGTCAGCGTGGAGGAGTCGGCGTAGACGGAGGCGGCCGTGCCTCCGGCCGGGGTCACGGTGAGGGTGGCGGCGCGTCCGGCGGGGGTGGTGACCCAGACGGAGGCGGCGTAGGTGCCGGGGGTGAGGCCGGTGAGCTGCTGGGAGACGGCGGGCGCGGTGCTCGCGGCCATCGTGAGCTCGTTCTGCCCCTGGGCGTTGCGGGTGACGGCGGCGCCGGAGCCGGTGACGGTCCAGGCGTTCAGGTTGCCGGAGTAGAAGGAGGGGTCCTTGACGGGGGCGCCCTCGCCCCAGTTCGGGTCGGCCTGGGTGGCGGCGGCGCCGTTGGTGACGACGTAGGCGGTCTTCGCGGCGGCGTTGATGGTGACCTGCCCGCCGGTGACGGCCAGGTCGCCGACCAGCTGGCGGCCGGTGTCGGTGAGCTTGTAGAGCTTGGGCGAGGACCAGCCGGCCGGCAGGGTCCAGGTGGTGGAGGCGGCCTTGTCGTTCCAGTGGTAGAGCTTGCCGTCGCGCGGGAGCAGGTAGGCGGAGCCGTCGAGGACGGTCCGGCCGGCCGTGGTGATCTTGCGGGTGTTCCCGGAGGTGGTGACGGTGGTGCCGTTGGCGAGGGTGACCGCGCTGGCGGTCCACTTCACGATCGGGGATTCCTGGAGGTACTTGGTCGGCAGGTTCGTCCCGAAGGTGGTGGTGAGGAAGGCGGTGTAGTCCCGCTTGCCCTGCCAGCCCTCGTAGGCGGTGATCTCCGCGCCGCCGAGCAGCGGGTTGGCGGCGATCCAGTCGTCCTTGGTGTGGTTGGCGATGAAGCGGGCGATGTTCGAGTTGATGCCCTTGAGGTCGCTGCCGCCGTAGTTGACGTCGGTGGCCCAGTGGTGCCAGAGGGACTGTCCGGTCATGGAGGCGGGGAACTCGGTGGCGAGCTGGTAGCCGAGCCCGCCGATCTCGCGTTCGAGCTTGCGGGAGAGGTAGCCGTCGCCGTACCAGACGTCCACGTAGAGGAAGTCCAGGCCGGGGGCGGCCGCCTTGAGGTCCTGGAGCCGCTTGAGGCGCCCGCCGGACTGGCCGTCCTTGCGCGTGTCCACGTAGTACGACTGGTCGAGCCAGTCCCAGCCGAGGCCGCCGGTCTGGTGCGCCGGGTCGAAGGTGGCCGAGACCGGGTACTCCTCGGTGGCGTTGATGTGGACGCCGAAGTCGGCGTTGTAGGTGTGGCCGACGGTGGTGAGCGTGTTCAGGTCGGTGGCGCCGCCGAGCTTGGAGCCGATGTTCTTGTAGTCCATGTGGGCCGAGTCGTGGCCCTCGGAGGCGTACCCCTTGAGCAGGACGAACTGGCCGAGGCCGTCGGTGGCGAGGTTGACCCGCTTGGTCTCGTCGAGGGTCTCGGAGAAGGGGTGGGTGGCCGCGGAGGCGAAGTTGAAGGGGATGCGCTGCACGACCCGGTCGGCGGTCTGCTGCCAGCCGGTGGGGGCGGTCCAGATGTCGCGGTAGGCGACGGCCGCGTCCTGCCAGTCCACGGTGGAGTCGGCGTTGCGGTCGGCCGTGATCGCGACCCGGACGTAGGGCAGCGGCTCGGTGTCGGTGTCGGCCGCGCCCGTGGACCGGTAGAGCCAGGATCCGCTCCACAGGCCGGCCCGGCGGTAGCTGCCCTTGTCGGTGACCTGCTTGCTGATCCGGCCGTTCTCGTTGGCGGTGCCGCCGGAGGGGGCGTCGTAGTACGAGTTGGAGTCGATGGCCGCGGCCAGTTTGCCGGTGTTGGCCAGCCCGTACATCACGGTCGTCGCGGCGGCGTCGACCGGGGTGCTCGCGGTGATCGGGGTGAAGGTGTCCCCGGTGCCGGTGGTGGCGGTGTGCATCTTCGCGGTGGAGAGCGCGGCGCCCGCCTGGCTGCTGCGGACGCTGACGAGGTTGTGGTCGGGGATGGCGAAGCTGCGTACGCGCAGGGCGGCCGTGTCCTCGATCGCCGTGACCTTGAACTCCACCACCGAACCGGTCACCGAGAGCCGGGACCTGATGGTCACTCCGGAGAAGGCCAGCGCGTAGTCCACGCCGGAGGCGGAGGGGGTGGCGGTCACGGTGGGGGTGTAGGTGGTTCCGTTGACGACGATCGCGCCGATCGTGTCCTCGTTGCCGTTCAGCACGTCCCCGGTGGCGGTGCGGGTGTAGCTGATGACGCGGGGGAAGGCGCTGTCCACGCTGACGGACAGCTCGGGCGAGGCGATCGTCACGGGGCCGGCGGCCACCGCGGGGGCGGCGGGCACGGCCACGACCAAGGTGGCCACGAGACCGGCCACCGCGGCTGCGGCCGGCCAGAGGGGGGTTCGCATCGGACCTCCGGGAGTCGGCGCTTCCTGGGCGGAAGACCGCACACCGTGGAGGCCTGCGGTCCGCTCACTGACCTGACAGCCTGCGGACCACGGCCCGGCAGGCCCATGGACAAAGCAGCGCCCCGTCCTGGACTTATGTGACGGGTGGGTCGGGTGGGCGCACGGACGGGGGTACGGGGCGTCGGCGCGCGGGGGTACGGAGGCGTCGGCGCGCGGGGGTACGGAGGCGTCGGCGCGCGGGGGTACGGGTCGTCAGCGCGGGCGCTGACGGGCGCGGTGCCGGCGGACGGCGTCCCGGCTGCCGCAGCGCGGTGAGCAGTACCGCTGGGTGCCGTTGCGCGAGGTGTCGACGACCACGTTCGTACAGGGCTGGGCCTGGCACCGGCCGAGGCGGTGCATGCCGCGGGTCGTCAGGTGCAGTGCCGTGCCGACGCTGAACACGGCGTGCAGGACGCGTGCCAGGTCGTCGTCGACATCGCGGTAATGCAGGTGCCAGCCCTCGCCGTTGTGGTCGGTCAGGCGGGGGTACGCGGTCGCGGAGGCCATCTGCTCGTTGAGGATCGCCGCCCGCTCGTCCGGGTCGCGGGCGTCGACGACCCGGAGCCAGTCGTCGAGCACGGCCCGGCAGCGGGCGTGGTCGTCGGGCCGCTCGGGGAAGGGCATCGTCATGCCGAACTCCCGGGTCCGCTCGACGATCCCGGCCCGGGCGGCGGGCCAGTCGTCGGCCAGGGAACGGGCGAGGAGGACGGCGTACTCGCCGTAAGGGTTGAGATGCACAAGGGCATTACATCAGGCTGGGGTCATGTCCCTCACCTGGCTCTCCTCGCCCGTCTCCGGCATATCCGTCCTCGGGATGGCGCTCACCGCGCTGGTCATGGTCCTGACCCCCGGGCCCAACATGATCTACCTCGTGTCGCGCAGCATCGGCCAGGGGCGCACGGCGGGGCTGGTCTCCCTGGCCGGCACGGGCGTCGGCTTCGTCGTCTACATGCTGATGGGCAATCTCGGCCTCGCGGTCGTGTTCGTCGCCGTGCCCTGGCTGTTCATCGGCTTCAAGGCCGCCGGGGTCCTCTACCTGGCGCACCTCGCCTGGCAGGCCCTGCGCCCCGGCGGGCGAGGCATGTTCGAGGTCCGCGACGTTCCCCGTGACAGCCCGGCCCGGCTCTTCCGCATGGGGCTGGTGACGAACCTGCTCAACCCCAAGGCCGCGATCATGTACCTGACGCTGATCCCGCAGTTCATCGACCCGCAACGCGGGAATCCGACCGTGCAGGGCCTGACCCTCGGGTCGGTCCAGATCGCGGTGAGCCTGACCGTCAACGCCCTGATCGTCGTCGCGGCCGGCGCCATCGCCGCCTTCCTCGGCGAACGCCCGGGCTGGGCCGCCGCGCAACGCCGCATCACGGGCACCCTGCTGGGCGCCGTGGCGGTGCTGCTCGTCCGCGAGGTGCCCGCCAGGGCCCGGGTCTGACGGGAGCCCGCCACGCCCCTCCGGGGTGCCTAGACCGGCTCGGCTCCCCCCGCCTCCCGGCTGGCCGGGTACGAGGCTGCGGGCTCGGCGCGCCGGAGCCACAGCAGGGCGCCCGCCAGGAGCATCGCCCCTCCCGCCAGCCAGGGCAGCGGGCCCCGCGGCAGCACGCCGACGAGCAGACCCGAGAGCGCCCCGGTCAGTTGCAGGGCGAGGGACTGCACGGACAGCGCCGTGGCCCGGCCCGCGCTCGGCACCCGGCGGTGCAGGAGCTCGTTCTGGCTCGGTCCCGCCGCGCCGAGGCCGAGGTACACCAGGCCGTAGCCGAGGATCGCGAGGGCCAGTGCGAACGGGCCCGCCGCCGCGGCGGTGGCGCCGAGCAGGAGCAGTCCGCCCGCGCCGGCGCCCAGCCCGAGCAGGACCGCGCGCTCGCCACTGCCCGCGAGCCGGGCCGCCAGGGGGGCGAGGTGGTTCCCGAGCCCGGAGGAGAGGAAGCCGGCGCAGGCGAGGAGGGCGAAGAGCATCGCCCCCGATTCCGGCGCCCCGGTGAACGATGCGGCGCGGCCCGGTGTCAGCAGTTCGAGGGCGGCGAGCGCGCCGCCCGCGGCGGCCGCGCTGAGGAGAACCCGGCGGATCAGCGGGTCACGGCCGCCCAGCCGTAGGCCCTCGGCGACGGTGGCCGGGATGCCGTGGAGCACCGAGCGCAGGGTGCTCGGCGGGCGGGGCGGCTCCGGGAGCGCGGTGAGGACGTACAGCACGAAGGCCGTCGCCACGAGGGCGCCGAGCAGGGGCGGCAGGGAGAGCGGGAGCACCAGTCCCGAGGTCGTCCGGCCCAGCCAGGCGGCGACCGCATCGCCCCGGGCCGCCAGCCAGGGCAGCGCGCCCCCGAGCAGGGTGCCCGCGGCGAGCGCGGCGGACACCGCGGTACCGCCGCGGGCCAGTCCGGTGCGCAGTTCGGCGTCGGGGCCGGAGTGGGCCTGGACGGTGTCGACGTACCAGGCCTCGGCGGGCCCGCTGGACAGGGCGCGCCCCGCGCCCATGAGGGCCATCCCGAGGGCGAGGACCCAGGGTGCGGTGCCCAGGCCCTGGAGGGCGAAGGCCGTCAGGTTCAGCAGGCCCGCCGCGGCGAGCACGGCGCGGCGGCCCAGTACGTCGGAGAGTCCGCCGGTGGGCAGTTCCAGTGCGGCGGCGGTGACGGAGTGCGCGACGAAGAACGCGGCGACGGCGGTGAGGGACATGCCGCGCTCGGTGAAGAGCAGGATCAGCGGGCTCACGGCCAGGCCGACGGGGAACCAGTAGAGGACGCAGGCGGTCACGTAGCGGCGTCCCGCGGTGCGCGGGTCCAGGGGCACGGTCACGTCGCGACCCCGGCAGCCCTGGCGGCCCCGGCGGGATCGAGCGCGCGTATGGATTCTCGGCAGATCATCACGGGAGATTAGAGCCCCGCCGCGGTGATCACCAAGCACGGATCCGCGGAACGTTCCCGCGGGCCCCGGCGACCCCGGCGGGCCTGGGCCGGCCTAGGTGCTCGCCGGCACCAGGACGACGGCCGTCCCGTACGCGCACACCTCGGTGCCGATGTCGGCCGCCTCGGTCACGTCGAAGCGCATCATCAGCACGGCGTTCCCGCCGCGTGCCTTCGCCTGCTCGATGAGGCGTTCCATGGCCTGGTTGCGGGTCTCCACCAGGGTTTTGGTGAGGCCCTTCAGCTCGCCGCCGATCATCGATTTCAGCCCGGCGCCGATCTGGCTGCCCAGATGGCGGGAGCGGACGGTGAGGCCGAAGACCTCGCCGATGACCCGCTCGACCCGGTAGCCGGGTACGTCGTTCGTCGTCACCACCATGACGCCGGTCTGCTGTGCGCCGGGGCCGCCGCCGTAATCCTCGATACCCATGCCATCCACTCTGGCGGCGCCGCGCAGTGCCCGCATCCGGAGGAGGGGGCCGGGCCGCGGGGCACCCTCCGTGACGCCTGGGCCACACCCCGCATATTGGGCATATCGGGCGACGTCGCGGTGCGTCAGCACGATCTCACGGCCCTCCGTCGCCATAGTCGTCCCTGGCAACCGCCCGGTTGCCGCCCCGGGTCGCGCGACGCGGCCGGGCAGACGCTTTCTCGGAGGAGCCGGCTCATGCTGAAGCCCACCAGGACCATCCTCGCCCTCACCGCCGGAAGCCTGGTGCTCGGCCTGGTCGGTGCGGGCGCGGCCGTCGCGGCCGATCACTCCCCGCAGCGCGGCCAGGTCCTGACCACCCCCCTCACGGAGGACGACCAGGACGGCTTCGGCCGGGACGACGAGTACGGCAACCGCAAGCACGCCCGCGGCGTCGTCATCTCCCGCGGCCCGCTGACCGTCCGCAGCCGCCCGACCACCCACTCCCAGAAGGTGGGCCGGCTGCACCCGCACGAGAAGGTCGTCATCGAGTGCAAGACGCGCGGCGAGCGCGTCGACGGGAACAACATCTGGTACCTGCTCAAGGAGCGCGACGAGCGTCAGCCCCTGGACGAGGACCGCAAGGGCGCGATGATGCCCAAGTCGGCGAAGTCCGCGGCCGCCAAGGACCGCGACGACAACTGGGTCGCCGCCCGCTACGTCAAGAACTTCGGCGAGGTCAAGTACTGCCGCGCCTAGCCGCCCCGCCGCCGTGACACGGCGGCCGGCTCCTAGGCTTCCGGGCGTACGGTCCGCGGTCCCACGCACCGCGCACCGTGCGCCCGTACCCGTTCCCGCAGTTCCCGGTCCGCCGTGACCACGACGCATCCGCCGTGCTCCGCGCAGGCGGCCGCCGCGAGCTCCACGATCCGGTCGTCGCCGCTGCCCGGCGCCTCGTCCACCCGTACGCCGGGCACCGAGGCGACACCCCGCGCGGCGCCTTCGACGACGAGGACGATCTCCTCGCCCCCGTCGCGCAGCGCCAGCCGGTCGCGCAGCCGCTCGGCGGCCCCGCGCCGGTCCCGCCACCAGCCGTCCGGCACGGACCCGACGACGTTGGCACCGTCCACGATCAGTACGTTCGGCTCGTCCATCTCCCCAGTATGGCGAGCCGGCCGGCAGCCGCCGTGCCCGCCCTTCTAGAAGTCGCCGTAGTTGACCTGCCAGGTCGCCAGGCCCATCCGGCGCCAGATGGCCACCACCCGGTCGCGGTCGTCCAGGGAGACCCGGACCGCGTACCGGTCGCGCACGTGGGCGTTGAACAGCTCCGCCTTGACGATGTCGTCGCGGCGGGTGTCGCCCGCGGCCCGCATCCACAGCTCGTCGTACGGGACTTCGTGCTCGGCCAGCCAGGCCTCGGTCGGCTCCCGGTGCTCCTCCCCCCGCCCGGACAGCAGCACGATCGTGTCGCCGTCCGCCCGCCGGAAGGAGTCGAGCGCGTCGCGCACCGGCGCGTTCAGCGTGTCGAGGCCGCAGCGCGAGAAGTCGTACGGATTGCGGTCGCCGGTCATCGCGAGCGTGCCGTCGATATCGCACATGACCGCCGGGGGCAGCGCCGGGTCGGGGACGTACGGGGACACGTCCGGCTGGTCGTTGAGCCAGTCCGCGGTGAGCCGCCAGCCGCCCCGCTTCGCCTTCGCGTGCTTGTCCGCGAGTATCCGGATGATCTCCTCGCCGACCTGGCGCTCGCGCGCGGCGTCGCGCCGCAGGCACTCCTCCACGGGCACGTCGGTGAAATCGTGCACCACGAAGGTGGCCCGTCCCGCGACGGCCGCCTTCAGCCGCTTGGGGATGTAGGAGGTCAGGTGGGTGTTGTCGACGACCACGTCGAAACCGCCCTCGACGGCCGCGTCGACGGCCGCGTCCTGGATGTCCAGCACGGTCTGCTCGTGCTTGTACGAGCGTGCGCGCTCCGGGTCCGGCACGTCGAGCATGGCCCGCAGGTCGTCGAGGTTGACGCGGCGCATCCGGCCGCCGGACGCCGCCTGGAGGGCGCGCGCGGCGGTGGTCTTCCCGGAGGCCGGCAGACCCGTCATGACGTGGACCACCGGCAGCGCGGGAGCCGCCGGGGACGCTGACGGGGACCCGGGGGTCTCGGTTTCGGGTGCTTCGGACACGGGCTCAGTTCTCCTCGTCGTGGGTGAAGGGGTCGGACGCCTCGGGCCGCACCTGCCGCCAGGTGACGAGCTCCGTCGTCCTGCCGTCGAGGCGCTGGAACAGCGCGCCGCGGACCCCGCTGTCGCGGACCGTCGCCTTGACGGCGCGCGCGAACGCGCCCCGGTCCGCGGCCAGATGGGACAGCGAGGCGTACGCCTCGTCGATGGCGAGCTCGCGGAGCACGGCCTCGGCCTCCAAGCGTTCGATCACCGAGCGGACCCAGTGGTCGAACTCGTCCGGGACCTGTTCCAGCAGTGCGTCGAGCGGCTTTCCGTCCGAGGCCTCGATCTCGGCGACGGTGCAGTTCAGGCCCTGGGCGAGCTGCTTGAGGGGCAGGCCGGCGAACCGCTGGATGCCGTGGCCGCGCCAGATGTCGCGCTCGGTCACCCCGGTGAGCACCTTGTGGAGGCGTACGTACTCGGCGATCTTGGCCTTGGCCCGGACGCCCGAGGCGAAGCGCAGGACGAAGCCCTCCGCGTCCGTGCCGGTCGCGGCGGCGCCGCCCGGCAGGGTGCTGGAGCCGGTCAGCGCGAGCAGCTCGTCCAGCGGCATGGCGGGCCACACGGTGACCACCGAGCCGATGTCCTGCCAGTGACCGGAGGCCTCGGCGAGCGGCACCTCGGCGCCGTCCGCTCCGTACGCGGCGAGCAGGACCAGGTCGCGGCGGTCCCCGTAGTCCACGACGATGCGGTTCTGCGGGTACAGGATCTCCGCGAGGTAGGTGGTGCCGGGGACCAGCGCGGAGGTGTCCCGTCCGTCGAGGCGGCGCTGCGCCCAGACGGCCTGGGTGCTGGTGAAGGAACCCTTGGACGCGGCCCGCCACTTCCCCGCGTAGTGGAAGAGCACCCCGAGACTGCCGTCGACCTTGTCGTACACCTCGAACGGCTCGTCCGGCAGGGCGGGCGCGTACGGCCGGCCCGCCTCGTGCTCGCCGACGTTGAAGAACTTGGGCAGCGGCAGCGCGACGACCTCGCCGGTGACGTCGTCGGCGACGAGTCCGCGACAGCGCGTGGTGACCTGGTTCCAGACCTGCTCGTACTGGGCGGTCCGGCTGTAGGTGTAGAGGGACAGCGGCAGCTCGGGGTGCACCTTGCGGAGCACGTATCCGGCGTCGATGGCCTCGGTCAGCGCCTGTGCGGGCATCAGGTCGTGCAGAGTCAGGTGGTCCTGGCTCATGGGGTTCCTCCCGGTTCGAGATGCCTCATTCTCGGGTGCGGGAGGCCCTGGCCGAAACCGAATAACGGCCCGTTACCGCAGGTCTTCCGCCCTGTGCGGGCCTTCGCCGCCCAGCCGGTTGATGTCGCGGGGCCGCAGGATCCGCTGGGTTCCGGCGTCGCCGGGCCCGGCCGCGGCGACGGCGATCATCGCGCGGCCGAGGGCCCGGGTGGTGGTCACCAGGTCGGGTGCGAAGCGCTTCAGGACCGGGAAGAGCGGCGCGGTGACGGCGTAACCGGCGCGGTAGAGCGGGGTCTTGGAGGGGATGCCGCGGTCGGGCTGCACGATCCCCGGCCGGAACATGTACGCCTCGAAGGGGAGCTTCAGCAGGTCGTTCTCGGTCTTCCCCTTGACCCGGGCCCACATGGTGCGGCCGTTCTCGGTGCTGTCGGTGCCCTCGCCGGAGACGTAGGCGAAGGTCAGCCGCGGGTTGGCGGCGGCGAGGGGGCGGGCGGCGGCGAGCGTCAGATCGTAGGTGATCCGCCGGTACTCCTCCTCCTTCATGCGGAAGGAGGAGATTCCGAGGCAGAAGAAGCAGGCGTCGTACGAGGCCAGGTCCGGTCCGGGCACCGACAGGTCGGTCGGATCGGCGCGGACGAGCTCGTGCAGCTTGGGGTGGGTGACGGCGAGGGGGCTGCGGCCGACGGCGAGGACGCTGTCGACGGAGTCGTCGCGCAGGCACTCGCGCAGCACGCCCCGGCCGATCATGCCGGTCGCGCCGAAGAGGATGACGTTCACGGGTCCACCCTAGGCGGCGAGGCCTGCGTCAGGCCGACGCCGTCAGTGGGAGATGCACAGCTCGTTTCCCTCGGGGTCGGTGAGGGTGGTCCAGACTGAGGGGCCCTGGTTGCCTTCGTGCAGGTGCTCGGCCCCCTTGGCGAGGAGCCGCTCGACGAGTGCCCGCGGGTCGTCCTCGCCGGTGCGGACGTCGAGGTGGACGCGGTTCTTGACCGTCTTGGGCTCCCCCACGTACTGGAAGAGGATGCGGGGCGCCCTTTCGAGGCCCTCGGGGTGGCGGATCCCCTGGCCCGCCTTCCAGACGAGGACGCCCCGGTGGGTGGTGGTGTCGTCCTCGGTCGCCCGTCCGACGGCGATCATCTCACGGATGAACTCCTCGTCGCTGGGCTCGACTTCCCATCCGAGGGCCTCGGCCCACCAGTCGGCGAGGGCGTGCGGTGCGGTCGAGTCCACGGTGACCTGGAACGTGTAAGCCATGGCGCGACCCTACCCGTAGCCCTCCGGCGATCCGCGGCAGGAACACAGCCGGGGGCGGAGGCCGGGGGGAACTTCCCTGCCGGGGCCGCCGGTTCGAGGGCCCGGCGGGCCGCCACACGCCCACCGGAACCCCTGCGGGTCGCTCCTCCCCGCACGCATCCTCCCTCGCTAGCATTCCCGGGGACCAGGCCACGCGATGACCAGAGGCACCCCCATGACCTCCACCCCACCCCGGCGGCGCGGGATCCTGCGCCCGCTGGCCGTGCGGCTGTTCCCTCCGGAGGCGCCGGGCGCCGAGACTCCCCACGGGGTGCTGCCCCCGCTGCTGATCGTCCTCACCTTCGTCAGCGGTGTGGTCGACGCGGTCAGCTATCTGGGCCTCGGCCACGTGTTCGTGGCCAACATGACGGGCAACGTGGTCTTCCTCGGCTTCGCGATCGCCGGGGACCGGTCCCTGTCCGCACCTGACTCCCTGCTCGCCGTCGGCTCCTTCCTCGCCGGGGCGGCCGCGGCCGGCCGGCTCCGGCGGACCACCGGGGCGGCCAGGATGTTCGCGCCGCTCGTCTCGGTGCAGACGGTGCTGGTGGGCGGGGCGCTCGCGCTGACCGCGCTCGGCGCCGGACCGCCGGGGGTCATCGCCCTGCTCGCCCTCGGCATGGGCCTGCAGAACGCCGTCGTGCACCGGCTGGCCGTCCCCGATCTCACCACCACCGTCGTCACCAGGGCGCTGACCGGACTGGCGGCCGATCCGTGGGGTCCGGGTCCGCTCCGCCGCCTCGTGACGGTCGTGGCCCTGCTCCTCGGAGCCCTCGCCGGCGGCGTACTGACACTCCGTCACGGTACGGTGTGGGCCCTGATCTTGGCCGTGGGTCTGCTGGGCTGCGTAGCCCTCTCCCCCCGGTGGGACGGCACCGCGCGGCGGCCGTAGGTCCTGGCCCGGCCGCCGCTCACCTCCCCGGGCGGGCCCCTCCGCGCTCCACGAGGAGCGCCGCGAAGGTCAGTACCCACGCCGCGACCGCCACCCAGAGCAGCACCGTGCCGAGGGGCCGCAGCCACTCCACACCGGTCGGGGCGGCCGCCGCCAGGCAGGCGGTCGCCGTCATGCCGAGCGGGAAGACGCTCGACCAGCGCCGGATGTCGTAGCGGGGCCGCGGCCGGAGCGCCTCGGCGGCGAGGAGCACGGCGTACCAGGCCAGGGAGAGGCCGAGGGCCGCCAGGGTGACGGTGCGCAGCCCCGCGTGCACCCAGCCCGTCCACAGCGGTGACGCCGTGAGCCCGGATGCGGCGAGGGCGGTGATGGAGAGCGCCCCGCCGGCCACCCAGTGGTCGCCCGCGCCCGAGACCACCTGGCGGAAGTCGAAGCGCACGAGCGCCTCGGCGTAGAGCAGCACTCCCAGGCAGAAGGCGGCCAGCGCGGCCCGGCCGAGCCAGTCCTGGCCGGTGGGGGCGGCCAGGGTGGTCGCGAGGACGGCGAGCCCCTGGGTGGCCACGCAGACGAGGAACGCCGCGCCGGGCATCCGGTAGCCCCAGTGCCGCAGTACGGCGACCAGCAGTCCCGGCCAGAGCGCGGCGGCCAGCGCCAGCAGGCCGAGGGCCACGGCCTGCCAGCCGAGGAGGGAGAGCCGGTTGCCGAGCACGGCCGTGGCGGCCACGGCGGTGAGGGCCGCCGGGGTGTCGGCCTCGGCGCGGAACCGGCGCCGGTCGCCCAGGAGCCGGGCCGTGAAGTCCGCGGCGAGTACGAGCCACAGCGCGGCGGCGAAGACCAGCGCGGCGATCGACAGCCCGTCGCGGCCGATCAGGTGCAGGCCGGCCGAGATGATCCCGGCCGCCATGACGGCGGCGCCGGCGGACGGCGGCAACTCGGCCCACCAGCGGGCGCGCACGGAGATTCCCATGCGCCCAGCCGACACCATCGAACCGCGGCCCTTCGTGCGGCGCGCCATCGGCGCCGGGGCGATGACCCTTGCGAGCGCGGCGGCGCCCACGGGGACGCCCGCCGATCCGAACGGCGCACCCTATTGCAATCCGCTCGCAATAAGGCTCCAGGTGCGAAGGAAGCGCCTCCCTATTGCACCGACACGCCCAATTCCAAACGGGATTATCCTGAATTGCCGCTACTGTCGGTACTCAGTTGGCTACGGAGCGTCTCCCGCTCGATCCGATCGCCCGTCCCCCGCCGCACCATCTATCCAAGGGCCTGTACGGGCCCTGTTTTTGCGCATTGGAGAAGGAAATGCAGGCCGTGGCAACGGAGCCCGCCGCACGCCAAGCTCCCGCTCAACCCGCGAGCTTCATCCAGGAAGTCCTGCGTGGCGTCGCCCAGGTCGATTTCATGCCGAGCGCGATCACGGGCATCTTCTTCCTCGCCGCCCTCGCCGCGGCCGGCTGGCAGTACGCCCTCTACGGCCTCCTCGGCGCGGTCGTCGGCACCGCCACCGCCTACGCGTTCGGCATCGACCGGGAGATCGTCTCGGCCGGTCTGCGCGGTTTCAACGGCACCCTCGTGTCGCTCGGGTTCGCCGTCTTCCTCGGGTGGGACCACCTGTCCACCCTGCTGCTCGCCATCGGCGGCAGCATCACCGTGGTGGTCGTCACCTCGGCGCTGGCCACCGTCCTGGGCACCTGGAACATCCCCACGTTCACCGCGCCGTTCTGCATCATCGCGAGCGTCATGACCATCGCGGCGCCCAGCTTCTCCCGGGTGTGGCACAGCGGCCCCGATCTGGCGGCGCTGCCGGCTTCCGCCGCCGGAACCACCGAGCTGGACTGGGGTCAGCTCTGGCGCGCCTTCTTCGCCAACGTCGGCCAGATCTTCTTCATGCCGCAGTGGTACGTCGGCCTGATCTTCCTCGCCGGCATCTTCGTGGCCAGCCGGGTGGCCGGGGTCATGGCCTGTGTCGGCAGCGTCACCGCCATCTTCGTCGCCTGGGCAATGGGTTCGCCGTCCGAAGCCGTCTCGCAGGGGCTCATGGGCTACAGCAGCGTGCTCGTCGCGATGGCCCTGTGCGGCGTCTTCCTCGTCCGCTCCCACTGGAGCTTCGGCTTCGCCGTCCTGGGCGCCGCGGCCGCGACCGGGCTCACGGCCGCGATGACCGCCTTCTTCGCCCCGTTCGGCGGCCACACCTTCACCTGGCCGTTCGTCCTGACCACGGTCGTCTTCGTCGCCGCCGTCCCCCAGATCCCCCGACTGCAACGGACCTGAAACCCCCTCGGCCGAGGCCGCCGCAGCGCCGGCAACAGCAGAAGCAGAGGCACCGGGCACGAGCGGCGGCACCGGCAGTACCGGCAACACCTGAACCACCTTGAGAGCCGAAAGTGAGTGACCGATGAATCTCGCCCCCCGTGAGATGGACAAGCTCTGGATCTACGTCGTCGCCGACCTGGCGCGCAAGCGCCGGGACCGGGGCGTCAAGCTCAACTACAGCGAGGCCTGCGCCCTGATCAGCGAGGGCATCCTCGAAGGGGCCCGCGACGGCAGGACCGTCGCCGAGTGCATGGAGCTCGGCAAGCAGATCGTCTCCGCCGCCGACGTCATGAAGGGCGTACGGGAGATGCTTCCGCTGCTCCAGGTCGAGGCCGCCTTCGTGGACGGCACCAAGCTCGTCTCCTGCCACGACCCCGTCGGCGCCTGAGTGGTGGCGGTCATCGCACCCGAACGGCCGGGCCGCGCACCGGAATCGGCGGTCTCCGTCGTCCTGGCCGGCGGTCACGAGGGCGGCGCCGCGGCAGGTGCCGTGCACCCCGGACGGCCGCTGGCCGAAGCCGTGCGCGCGGCGCTCGCCGCCTCGGCCGAGCCGGTGTGCGTGGTCCCGATGACGCTGGGGCGCGACCCCGGGCTGATCGCCGACTGTGCCCGCGCCCTGCGCTGGCTGAGCCGGGAGGAGGAGCCCGGGCGGCTCGTGCTGGCGCCTCCCTTCGCCACCGTGGACCACCTGACCGCGTGGCTCCGTACCGCCGCCCTCAAGGCGGTCCGCGAGGCGCCCGAGACCTCCGCCGTTCTGGTCACCGCACCCGCCGCGGGTCCCTTCGAGGACGCCGATCTGTTCCGGGTGGCCCGGCTGGTGCGCCAGTACGGGCACCACCGCTGGGTCGAGGTGGCCTTCGACGGCGGTGACCCGGACCTGGCGGAGGGCGCGGAGCGCTGCCGCCGGCTCGGCGCGGGCCACGTCGCCGCGGTCCGGGCGGCGTTCGCCCCGGTCACGGGGCTCCCGGCCGGGGTCCTGGACACCGGTCCGCTGCTGTCCGACGCCGCGATCGCCCAGGTCGTACGGGCCCGCGCGCAGGAGGCGCTGCACCGGCTGGCCCACGGGCAGGACGGGGTGACGGAGGGCCTGGACGCCGAACACGGGCACGGGTACGCGCACTCCCACGGCCCGGGCGGCGACCACCACCACGCGGGCCCGGACGCACACGACACGGAGCCGCACCACACGCACGCGCACGCCCACGGCGAGGGCCACCGGCACGCGCACGGCCAGGGTCACGGCCACCCGCACGGCCATTCCCCCCACTGATCCGAAGGAAGGGAAGTACCACCATGTCAGGTGGCGCCACATACCTTTACGGCGAAGGCACCGTAGAGATCAACGCAGGCCGCCGCAAGGCCAAGGTCACCGTCTCCAACACCGGTGACCGTGCCGTCCAGGTCGGCTCGCACTACCACTTCTTCGAGGTCAACCGAGCCCTCGACTTCGACCGCAACGCCGCCTACGGCATGCACCTCGACCTCCCCGCCGGCACCGGCGTCCGCTTCGAGCCGGGCGACACCCGCGAGGTGGAGCTCACCGCGTACAGCGGCCACGGCCGGCTGATCGGTTTCAGCTCCCTCGTCAACGGCGGTCTGGGCTCCACCGACACCCGCGTCCGCGCGATGAACCGGGCGGTCGAGCTCGGATTCCTGGGAGCCCGGGCGGAGTCGGCCCAGCAGGCCGCGGCCGCGCAGGCCGCCTCGCCGGCCGTGGAGGCAGCGCCGAAGCCCGCGGCCAAGCGCGCCGCGAAGCCCGCGGCGAAGCCGGCCGCCGAGCCGGCTGCGAAGCCCGCCGCCAAGGCGCCCGCCAAGACCGCGGCCGCCAAGAAGTCCAAGACCTCCAAGAAGGGCGACAAGTAGCGATGGCTGTCCTGAGCCGCAAGCAGTACACCGACCTGTTCGGACCGACCGTCGGCGACCGCTTCCACCTGGCGGACACCAACCTGGTCATCGAGGTCGAGAAGGACCACAACGAGGGCCACTACGGCGACGAGGCCGTCTACGGCGGCGGCAAGGGCATCCGCGACGGCATGGCGCAGGACCCGCAGGCCACCAACCTGCAGGGGGCCCTGGACCTGGTCATCACGAACGTGGTGGTCATGGACGCGATCCTGGGCGTGGTCAAGGGCGACCTCGGCATCAAGGACGGGTTCATCGCGGGCATCGGCAAGTCCGGCAACCCGCACACCCAGTCGGGGGTCCACCCCAAGCTCGTCATCGGGCCCGGCACCGAGGTCATCTCCGGCGAGCACATGATCGCCACGGCCGGCGGCATCGACAGCCACATCCACTTCATCGCCCCGCAGCAGGCCGAGCACGGTCTGTCCAACGGCATCACCACCCTCATCGGCGGCGGCACCGGCCCCTCCGACGGCACCAACGGCACCACCTGCACCCCGGGGCCGTGGAACATCGGCCGCATGTACCAGGCGTCCGAGGACCTGCCGGTCAACGTCGGCCTGCTGGGCAAGGGCAACGGCTCGCTGCCGGAAGCCCTCATCGAGCAGGTCGAGGCGGGCGTGTGCGGTCTGAAGGTGCACGAGGACTGGGGCACCACCCCGGCCGCGCTGAGCCGGGCCCTGGACGTGGCCGACCAGTACGACGTACAGGTCGCCGTGCACACGGACACCCTGAACGAGTCCGGCTTCTTCGAGGACACCCGCTCGGCCATCGACGGGCGCACGATCCACACCTTCCACACCGAGGGCGCGGGCGGCGGCCACGCCCCCGACATCATGCGGGTGGCCGGCGAGCCCAACGTGCTGCCGTCCTCCACCAACCCGACGCTGCCGTACACGGTGAACTCCGTCGACGAGCTGCTCGACATGGTGATGGTCTGTCACCACCTGTCGCACGACATCCCGGAGGACGTCTCCTTCGCGGACTCGCGCGTGCGCGCCGAGACGATCGCAGCGGAGACCGTGCTGCACGACGAGGGGGTCATCTCGATCTTCTCCTCCGACTCCCAGGCCATGGGCCGCATCGGCGAGTCCTGGACCCGCGCCTTCCAGACCGCGCACCACTGCAAGGACCAGCGCGGCAAGCTCGACGGCGACACCGAGCGCAACGACAACTTCCGCGCACTGCGCTACCTCGCCAAGATCACGATCAACCCGGCGATCGCCACGGGCACCGCCGAGCACATCGGCTCCCTGGAGACGGGCAAGCTCGCCGACGTCGTGCTGTGGCCGATCGGCTCCTTCGCCGCCAAGCCGAAGATGGTCATCAAGGGCGGACTGATCAACTGGGCGCTGATGGGCGACCCGAACGCCTCCCTGCCGACCCCGCAACCGGTGTACTACCGGCCGATGTTCGGCGCCTACGGCAAGGCCAAGCAGGCCACCCGGGTGTCCTTCATGTCGCAGGCCGCGATCGATCTGGGCGTACCGGAGAAGCTGGGCCTGGACAGCCGGGTCCTGCCGGTCAGGCACTGCCGCACCGTCGGCAAGCAGCACATGGTCCGCAACGACGCCCTGCCGGTCATCTCCGTCGACCCGGAGACCTACAAGGTCACCCTCGACGGGGTGCCGGCCACCATCGAGCCGGCCCGCGAGCTGCCCCTGAACCACCTGTTCTACCTGGCATGAGCACTGCCGCCGACTCCGCCGTGGCCGGCACCGCGGCCGTGACGCCCGTACAGGCCCTGCTGGTCAGCCTCCAGCTCACCGACTCGGCCTTTCCCAGCGGCTTCTACACCCTCTCGCACGGCCTGGAGGGCTTCGCCCAGGCCAAGGCCGTGACCCCCGAGGGCGTACCCGGGCTGCTGGCCGACCTGCTGCGGCATTCGGTGGGGCCTTCCGACGCCACCGCGCTGGCGCTGGCCCACCGGGCCGCGCTGGCCGGTGACTGGGAGGCCCTGGCCGAGACCGACCGGCGGCTGAACGCGGCCAAGCTGAACGAGGGGCTGCGCCGCGCCGCCACCCGCACCGGCCGCCAGCTGCTGGACCTCGCCCGCGAGTGCATCGGCGGCGAGGCCCTGGAGCGGTACGCGGAGCTCGTGGCGGCCAAGCGGGCTCCCGGCTCGCAGGCCGTGGCCGCCGGGGTCGCGTACGCGGCCGCCGGCGTCCCGGCCGAACAGGCCGTCGTCAGCGATCTGTTCGCCTACTCGGCCAGCTTCACGGGGGCCGCGCTGCGGCTGCGGCTCACGGACCACCGCAAGGCGCAAGTGGTGCTGCGCGGGATCGCACCCGTCATCGAGGAGGTGGCGGGGGCGGCCCTGCGCCGTGAACTCTCCGATCTCGGCGGGTGCGTTCCGATGGCGGATGTGATGTCGGGCCGTCACGAGCGGGCCGAGGCCAGGCTGTTCGCCACCTGATCCGCAGCTGCACCCGCTCCTCCTTCGATCTCTTTCCCCCATTTTCCTCATCCCTAAGGTGTGTGACTTTCATGACCGAGGACAACGTCCTGCGCGTCGGCGTCGGCGGCCCCGTCGGCTCCGGCAAGACGGCGCTGATCGAGGCCCTGGTTCCGGTGCTCATCGCGCGCGGGCACCGGCCCGCCGTGATCACGAACGACATCTACACCCAGGAGGACGCCCGCCAGGTCCGCCGCACCCTGGCCGGGGTGCTCGACCCCGAGCGCGTCGTGGGCGTGGAGACCGGTGCGTGCCCGCACACCGCCGTGCGCGACGACCCGACGATGAACCTGGCCGCGGGCGCCGAGATGCTGGAGCGGTTCCCCGATGTCGACACCCTGCTCTACGAGTCGGGCGGCGACAACCTCACCCTCACGTTCAGCCCGGTCCTGGTCGACCTCTTCCTGTTCGTCCTGGACACCGCCGAGGGCGAGAAGATGCCCCGCAAGCGCGGCCCCGGCATCACCGAGTCCGACATGCTGGTGATCAACAAGATCGACATCGCCCAGTACGTCCGCTGCGACATCGGGGTCATGGAGGCCGACGCACACCGCGTGCGCGAGGGGCGCCCCGTGGTCCTGACCAACTGCCTCACCGGGCAGGGCCTGGAGGACGTGGCCAACTTCATCGAGTCCTTCCGCCGGGTCCCGGCGTGAGCGTAGTGGCGGACCCGCCCCACACTCCGCCCCGCGGCCTCCTCCCGCCCGCACGCCTGGAGGCCGCGCACTACGAACCGCCGCGCGTCCCCCTGGAGGTCCTGCGGCACTCCTCGGTGCCCGACACCCTCGGTGTCGGGCGCCCCGGCAAGGTGGGGCTGCTGGAGCTGGGCTTCGAGCAGGTCGGCGGCCGTACGGAGCTGGTGCGGCACTACCAGAAGTCCCCGCTCCAGATCATGCGGCCGCTCTACTTCGACCCGTACCGCCCCGACCTGCCCGTCACCTTCCTGATGTCCACGGGCGGCGGGATCATCCAGGCCGACCGGCTGCGCACCGACCTGTCCTTCGGACCCGGCACCTCGGCGCACATCACCACACAGGCGGCCACCAAGGTCTACCGGATGGAGCACGACTACGCCGTCGCCCAGACCTTCCTGACCGCCGGGGCGGACGCGTACGTCGAGTACCTGCCCGATCCGGTCATCCCCTACGTCGACTCCCGCTTCTACCAGCGCACGGTGGTCACCGCCGACCCCACGGCTACCGTGCTGGTGAGCGAGACCGTCCTGACGGGCCGGCTGGCGCACGGGGAGCGCAACGCCTACCAGGTCTTCGCCTCGGACTTCGAACTGCACCGGCCGGGCGGCGAGTTGGTCGCGCTGGACACCGTACGGCTGGAGCCGGGCGGGGCCGGGGGGATCGAGGGGAGCTCCGGCTCCGTCGACGGGCCCGCCGTACTGGCGGGCCGTTCCGTGATGGCCTGCTTCTTCGCGGTCAGCCCGCTCGCCCCCGCCCGCGAGCTCGCCGACCTGATGCACGCGACCCTGGCCGGCAGCGGACTCCCGTACGGGGTCAGCGTGCTGCCGCAGGACTGCGGGGCCTGGGTGCGGGTGCTCGGGGAGCACACCGAGGCCGTGACCCGGGCGCTCGGGGCCGTCTGGGACGCGGTGCGGCGCAGGCTGATCGGCGTACCCGCCCCGGACCTGCGCAAGACCTGAACTCCGCACTCCTCCCTGCCTGTTCACGACCAGAGAGAGCTCCACCAGATGCCCAGTGGCTACGATACGGGTAATACCGCCTGGATGATGGCGAGCACCGCCATGGTGCTGCTGATGACCCCCGGCCTCGCCTTCTTCTACGGCGGCATGGTCAAGACCAAGCACGTGCTGGTGATGCTCAAGATGAGCTTCGCCTGCCTGTCGCTGGTGACCATCCTGTGGGTCGCGGTCGGTTACTCCCTCGCCTTCGGCAAGGACTCCGGCGGCGGCATGATCGGCAATCTCGACTACGCCTTCTTCCGCGGCATCGGGATGGACTCCCTGCACGGCTCCATCCCGACCGTGATCTTCGCCTGCTTCCAGATGTCCTTCGCGATCATCACGGTGGCGCTGATCAGCGGCTCGATCGCGGGCCGCGCCACCATGAAGGGCTGGCTGGTCTTCGTCGTCGCCTGGACGATGCTGGTCTACGTGCCCACCGCGCACTGGGTGTTCGCCCCCGACGGCTGGATCCAGAAGTCCCTGGGCGCGCTCGACTACGCGGGCGGTCTGCCGGTCGAGCTCAGCTCCGGCGCCTCCGGCCTCGCGGTGGCCATCGTGCTGCGCAAGCGCAAGGACTTCGAGCGCGAGACGATCCGCCCCCACAACCTGCCCCTGGTCATCATCGGTCTGGCACTGCTGTGGTTCGGCTGGTTCGGCTTCAACGCGGGCTCCGCGCTCCAGGTCGAGGGCAGCGCACCCACCACCTTCTTCAACACGCAACTGGCCGCCGCGGGCGCGATGATCGGCTGGCCGATCATCGAGAAGTGGCGCCTGGGCCACGTGGAGATGCTCGGTGTGGCCTCGGCGGCGGTCGCGGGCATGGTGGCCATCACCCCGGCCTGCGGCGAGGTCTCGCCGCTCGGCGCGCTGATCATCGGCTTCACCGCCGGTGTGGTCTGCTGCTTCGCCATCAACATGAAGTTCAAGATCGGCGTCGACGACACCCTCGACGTGGTCGGCGTGCACGGCTGGGGCGGCATCGTCGGCGTGATCTCCATCGGCTTCTTCGCGACGGCCGCGATGAGCGGCAAGAAGGGCCTCTTCTACGGGGGCGGCCTCGACCAGTTGTGGCGTCAGGCCGTCGCCGTCCTGGCGGTGGGCTCCTTCGCCTTCGCCATGACCTGGCTCATCGCCAAGGCCATCGACAAGGCCGTCGGCTTCCGCGCCTCGGAGGAGTACGAGAACGTACCCGGCCGGGACGAGGAGGTCGCCTACGACAACGCGACCCTGGACGAGATCCGCGACCGGATCGGCGGAGCCGCGGCCTCGCCGCGCGAGCCCGCCGCGGTGGGCGCGGTGAGCGCGGTGAGCGCCTCCAAGGAGGGGACGGAGCAGCAGGACGCCGTGCTGCTCGCCGAGATCGTATCCGTACTGGACCGACGAGAGCGTGACAAGTGACCGCGCACACGATTGCCGCAACCGTCTCCGCGGTCTCGGCCGCACCCGCCGTCGCCGACTCCGGCAACGCGTCCTGGCTGATGATGGCCACGGCCCTGGTGCTGCTGATGGCTCCCGGAGTGGCCTTCTTCTACGGCGGCATGGTCCGCACCGGCCAGATCGTCGCCATGCTGAAGATGATCTTCTTCTGCATGGTGATCGTCACCGTGCTCTGGTTCGCCATCGGATACTCCCTGGCCTTCGGCCCCGATGCCGGCGGACTCGGGGTCATCGGCACGCTCGACCACGCCTTCCTGCGCGGGATCGACAACCGGTCGCTGACCGGCTCCGTGCCCACGGTCACCTTCGTGGTCTTCCACCTGTCCTTCGCGGTCGTCACCGTGGCCCTGATCGCCGGCTCCATCGCGGGCCGCGCGAAGATGGGCGGCTGGATCGCCTTCGTCATCGCCTGGACCCTGCTGGTCTACATCCCCATGGCCCACTGGGTGTTCGACCCGGAGGGCTGGGTCGCCAAGCAGCTCGGCGCCGTCGACTTCTCCGGCGGCACGGTCGTGGAGATCGGATCCGGAGCCGCCGGACTCGCCCTCGCCATCGTCGCGGGCAAGCGGGCCGACTTCGACCGCCAGGGCATCCGGCCGCACAACCTGCCGCTCGTGGTCATCGGGCTGTCCCTCATGTGGTTCGGCTGGTTCGGCTTCAACACCGGTTCCTCCCTGGAGACCCCGGGCGGCGCCGCGATGGCCTTCCTCAACAGCCAGCTCGCCGCCGGCGCGGCCATGGCCGGCTGGGCGGCGACCAGTTGGTGGCGCACCCGGAAGGTCGGCCTGCTCGACATGTGCATGGGCGCCGTCACCGGACTCGTCGCCATGACCCCGCTGGCCGGCGGGGTGAGCCCGGTATGGGCCACCATCATCGGCTTCCTCGCCGGGCTGACCTGCGCGTTCGCCATCAGCTGGAAGTACCGGCTGGGCGTGGACGACACCCTGGACGTGGTGGGCATCCACGGCTGGGGCGGCATCGTCGGCATGGTCATGGCCGGCCTCTGCGCCACCGGGACGCTGACGGGCCACAAGGGCCTCTTCTACGGCGGCTCCTGGGACCTGCTGAGCAAGCAGCTCACCGCCACGGTGGTGCTGGGCCTGTTCTCGTTCGTGATGACCGCACTGATCGGCAAGGCCATCGAGGTCACCATCGGGCTGCGCCAGCCCGGCGGCATGGTGGAGAAGGAGCAGGCCTACGCCGACGCCCTCTCCGACAACCTCGAAGAGCTCTCGGGCGCCGACTCCCGCACCGAGGGCGCCGGCGAAGAACCGGAGAGCGCCTCCGCCCTGGTCGCCCGGCTGCGCGAGGTCCTGCAGAGCGCCCCGGGGGGCGGCGGCGGGGAGCGTTAGGACCGCGGCCGGCCCACCGGGCCTCCGCTCGGCGGGCCGGCCGCTCCGCATGGCGAACACTTGACGCAAGGTTGACCACTTCGGTGGCGAGCGGGCCCGGGAGGGCCAACTACCGTCCCTGGCATGCCCCTTCGCCCCCCACCCCTGCCCGTCCTGCCCTACCGGAAGCCGACCCGCGGACGCGACTTCTGGGAACTGGACGACGTACTGCCCGATCCGGCCGCCGTGCGGGAGCGACTGCTCGCCCGGGACGACTGGACCGAGGGGTACCCCCACAAGCCCGAGGCTTGGCCGGGCCTGCGCTCCATGCCCGCCCTGGAGCCGGACGAACTCGCGCACGTGGAGCGGCTGGTGCGCAGGACGACCGGAGCCCCGCGGATCTGGGCCCAGGAGCCCACCGGGGGCGGCACGTTCAACCACAACTGCGTACAGGTCGTCGGCGAGGGCGAGTGCGAGCCGCGGCCCCACACCGATTCGCGCACCCTGTGCCGGTACGCCGCCGTCCTCTACCTCAACCCCGCGGTCCCGAAGGACTGCGGCACCAGCTTCTACCGACAGAGCCTGCCGGGCGGCTCCCTCGGCGGCAACCAGGTGGCGGCCCCGCACAACAACCTGGTCGACGCGCTCGGCACCCGTTTCGTCGCACCGGATTCCTTCGTCGAGGATCTGCGGGTCCCCCACCGGGCCAACCGGCTGCTGCTCTACTCCGCCAACTTGATCCACACCGCCACCCGCTACTGGGGCCACACCCTGGAGGACAAGCGGATGACGGCGGTGTTCTTCTGGATGGCCTGATCCGCCGGTCCGGCCGGGGCGGCGACGAAGTCAGCCGGTGAAGCCCAGGGCGCCCAGCGCCTCCTCGATCCGGGCGCGGTGCTGCTCCTCCCAGGCATCGAGGGACTCCTCGGTCTCCTTGGCCAGCTTCGCCCGGGCGGCCCGCAGGATCTCCTCCTGCCGGGCGGCCGGGGTGACGACGACCCCCTCCTCGTCGGCGACCACGATGTCACCGGGGTGCACGGTCACTCCGCCGACCCGCACGGCCCCGCCGAGCGAGCCGAGCTTCTTCTTGCCGCCCGGGATGGGGATGACACCACGGGCGAACACCGGGAAACCCGCTTCGCGCACCTCCCCGAGGTCGCGCAGGAGCCCGTCGAGCACGAAGCCGGCGATGCCCCGGCGCTGGGCGACGGCGCACACGTTGCCGCCGGCCAGCGCGTGGTCCAGGTCGCCCGATTCGACGACGATCACCGAGCCGGGCTCGGCGCGGTAGATCGCCGCGTGCAGCATCAGGTTGTCCCCGGGCTCGCACCGCACCGTGTACGCGGGCCCGGCGACGCGCGGCGCGTCCCACAGCGGGCGGATGCCGATGTCCATGACCTGCCCGCGGTCCAGGAAGTCTGCGAGCGTGGTGGGCGGGACGCCCCGGAAGCCGTTGTCCATGTCAGTCCTTGCTCTCAGTGCCGGCCGCGGGCCGCTCCGAACCCGGAGCCGGAGCCTGAGCCGTCCAGCGACCGGACGGTCTCCGGCCGCCCGTGCGGCGGGCCCGCCCGGGCAGCAAGATCGTAGGCCACCGCACCCGGGGAAGGCCCGGCCGGGCCACGGGGCGGACGCGCCCCGGGGGGATGCGGCGGGCGGGCGGACCCTCCGCTCTCGGCGAACCGGCCTCGGCATCCGGCGCGAGCCGTGTTTGGGTGGGGCGATGGAGATACTTGTTCTGGGCGGAACGGCATGGCTGGGCCGGGAGTTGTCCCGGCAGGCGATCGAGCGGGGCCACCGGGTGACGTGCCTCGCGCGCGGCGAGAGCGGCGCGGTCGCGGACGGGGCCGCACTGGTGGCGGCCGACCGGCGCGACCCCTCGGCGTACGACCCCCTCCTGGACCGCACCTGGGACGCGGTCTTCGAGGTGTCCTGGCAGCCGGGGTTCGTACGCGGGGCGCTGGCCGCGCTCGCCGACCGGACCGGGCACTGGACCTACGTCTCCTCCGTCAGCGCCTACGCCTCCCACGCCACCCTCGACGCCGACGAGTCCACGCCGCTGCTGGCCGCGGCCGAAGCCGACGAAGTCGACCGCGCGGAGTACGGCGAGGCCAAGGTCGCCTGCGAGCAGGCCTCCACGGCCGCCGTCGGCGACCGGCTCCTGATCGCCCGGGCCGGCCTGATCGGCGGCCCGGGCGATCACAGCGACCGCTCCGGCTACTGGGCGGCCCGCGCCGCGGCCGACCCGTCGGGGCCGATGCTGGTCCCCGACGAACCGGAGCTCGCCACCCAGGCCGTCGACGTACGGGACCTCGCCGGCTGGCTCCTCGACTGCGCGGCGAAGGGCACCACGGGCACCTACGACGCCGTCGGTCCGGTGGTCCCGCTCGCACGGTGGATCGAGCTGTCCCGCGCGGCCGGCGGGCACACCGGTCCGCTGGTCCCCGCCGGCTCCGCCTGGCTGCTCGCCCACGGCGTCGCCGAGTACATGGGGCCCGGTTCGCTGCCGATGTGGGTGGCGGAGGAGGGCTGGGAAGGCTGGGCGGCACGGAGCGGGGCGGCGGCGCGCTCGGCGGGCCTGCGCCACCGTCCCCGGGCCGGACTGCTGGCCGACACCCTGGGCTGGGAGCGCGCCCGGGGCCTGGAGCGGACCAGGCGCGCGGGCCTCGACCCCGTACGCGAGCGCGAGCTGCTCGCCGCGCTGGCGGCCGAGGCCGGCTGAGACCCGGGGCGGTGGGGCACCGGAAACCGCCGCCCCACCGCCCCACCCGTTCGGGCTACCGCGCCTGCTCCGCCGCGTAGCCCGCGGAGGCGATCGCCGCGATGACGGCGGCCGGGTCGACGGGCCGGTCCGTATCGACGACCGTGCGGCCCCTTCGGACGCTCGTCGCGCTGGCGGCCACTCCCGCCAGCTCCTCCACCTCGTCGTCGATCAGCAGTCCGCAGCTGTTGCAGTGCATGCCGGTCACGGTGAACTCCATGCGCTCCTTCACGAGGTGCCCTCCTGGTCCTCGAAGGTGATCCGGCCGCCGTACATGCCCATGCCGCAGCTGTACTCGAGCGTCCCCGGCCGCCGGGCGCCCAGGTCGATGCCGGTGGTCCCGGTCGTGGGGAGGATCTTCTGGATGCCGAGGTCGGGGATGACGAAGGCGCGGACGCAGCCGCCCGTCCCCTGCGTGGCGACGACCAGGGTGGTGGGGACACCGGCCTTCGCCGTGACGGCGGCCGGGGCGTAGGCGTTCGTACGGGCCCGGATGGTCACGGTCTGGGAGCCGTCCGGGTTGAGCACGACGGTGCGGGCCTCCACCTCGACCGCGACCGCCGCCGGGGCTCCGGTGGGCCACCAGCCGCCGAGCCGCAGCCCGCTGCCGAGGGTCCACACCGCGACGAGCAGCACCACGACGGCGGTCGCCAGGGTCAGCCGCCCCTGCCACAGCCGGGCGGCGGAGCGCAGGAAGAAGCCGAGGGCGGCGAAGAGCGGGCCGGTGCCGAGGACGAAGCCGGCCATGACGGCCGCTCCCGCGAGCGGGCCCGCGGAGGTGACGGCGAGGAGCTCGACGCTCAGGGTCACCCCGCAGGGGATGAGCACGGTCAGGAAGCCGAGGACGGCCGGGGTGGTGACGGCTGTGGACCGGGCCGACCGGCGGACCCGGCGGCCCCAGGAGGCGGGCGTGCGGGGCACGAAGCGGCGTACCCCGCGCACTCCGAACATGTCGAGGGCGAACAGGACCATCAGCACGCCCGCGCCCAACATCAGTACGGCGCGGGTGCGGGGACCGGGCTGGACCGCGGCCCCGATCAGCCCGAGGGCGGCGCCGAGGAGGGTGTGGGAGAGGAGTTTGGCGCCGAGGAAGGCCCCGACGGGGGCGAAGAGGCCGCTGCGCTGCCACCTCTCCTGGGACCACTCGGTGGACCGGCGGCCGACCGCCCCGGCGAGCAGGCCTCCCTGGACGGCGGCGCAGGACGCGCCGCCGGCGAACAGACCGGTGGAGACACCGGTGACGAACAACGCGGTGGATGAAGCCATGGGGGAAGGAACTCCCTGTACGTCGCAGTGGATCGGAACACGGCGAAGCACCCCGGCCGTCCGGCGTGCGGGCGGGTACGGGTGCGGGGCCGGTCAGGTCCGGCTGACGCAGAGGGAGTCGAGGTCGGGCGCTCTGGGGCGGGAGCACTCCGGGGGCGGCACGGGCCCCGGGTGGCCGTCGGCCGCGGACCGCATCCACCCCGGGACGCCGCCGGAGAGCTCCCCTACCGGACCGGCCTGGCCGGTGGCCGCGTACGCCGACGCCAGCGGGCAGTCCTGCCCGAAGTCCGAACAGCCCCCGCCGGCACCGGAGCCGTCGTTGCTCTCGCCCATGTGGAACCCCGAGCCGGGGCCAGCGCCGTTCTCCGGGCCGGAGCCGGGGCCAGTGCCGCTCTCCAGGCCGGAGCCGGGGCCAGTGCCGCTCTCCAGGCCGGAGCCGGGGCCAGCACCGTTCTCCGGGGCGGAGCCGGGGCCTACGCCGCTCACCAGGCCGGAGCCCGGGCCAGTGCCGCTCACCAGGCCGGAGCCCGGGCCAGTGCCGCCCACCGGGCCGGAGCCCGGGCCAGCGCCGATCACCAGCCCAATGCCCGGGCCAGTACGGCCCACCAGACCGGAGCCGGGGCCAGCGCCGCCCACCAGCCCAGTGCCGGAGCACGCGGCCATGCCCCGGGGCGCGATCGCGCCCCGGACCGGATCCAGGCGCGCGGCCGAGCCCACGCCCAGGTCCGTCCCGGCCATCGCCGGGGGCCGGGCCGTACCGGCCATCCCGGCCATACCGGCCGTCGCGGCCATCCCGGCCGTCTTGGCCGTACCGGTCATCCCGGCCGTCGCGGCCATACCGGTCATCCCGGCCGTCGCGGCCATACCGGTCATCCCTGTCGGCCCGGCCATCCCGGCCGTACCAGTCATCCCTGCCGGCCCGGCCATCCCGGCCGTACCAGTCATCCCTGCCGGCCCGGCCATCCCGGCCGTACCAGTCATCCCTGCCGACCCGGCCATCCCGGCCGTACCAGTCATCCCTGCCGACCCGGCCATCCCGGCCGTACCAGTCATCCCTGTCGACCCAGCCATCCCGGCCACCACCGGAGCCCCCGCCACGTCGGCCATCCCCGGCGACCCGGCCGTCGTGGGCGGCCAGGTCAAGGCGGCCCCGGCCATCCGCATCACCGCCGCGTTCCCCGCCGGCGCGGGGTGCGTGAACAGGCCGCCGCAGACGAGCAGCAGCACCGCCACGACGCCCGCGGCGACGGCCGTGGCGTGGTGGTGGGTGCGGAGGGGTGGCATGGGCGCGATGCTACGACAGCCGCCCGCCGCCCTCCGGAACCGGGGCTGCGCGGCAGCCCCTTGCGGCCGCTACCGTGGGGCCATGGAGACCCGCACCACCGCACGGGCGAAGCCCGCCCGCTTCCACGGCGACCGTGCCTGAGGCCCCGGCCCCGGCCCCGGCCGTGAACGCGCCCCTCCGCGGCGCCTGGCTCCGCGACGGCATCAGCCGCAACGGCGGCCCGCTGCGGGAAACGGAGCACGTCGTGTGGCTCCAGACCGGCAGCCTGTACGCGGACAGCCGCGGGTTCGCCGGGACCACCTCGTACGACGGCCGGGAGATCACCTTCCATCACGATGTCGGCGCTCCCGGCCACGACGTCGGAGTCCTGACCCCCGACGGCGAGCGCCTGGTCGAGACGGGCACCAACCTCGACGGCAGCACCTTCCTGGAGGTGTGGTCCCCGCTGCCCGGCGCCCAGGGCCCCACCGGCTGCTGGCTCGCCGCGGGCACCCAGACCGTGCGGGTGGGCGGCCACGTGGTGCACGTCGACGCCGCCGGGCACGGCACGCACCACGTCCTGCGGCAGACCGGCGCTCCGCCGCCGGGTCAGCCGGGCTGACCCGGTCCGGTGTCCGCGGCCCCGGCCCCGGCCGTACGGGCCTGCCCGCGGCCGAGCAGTTCCGCCAGTCCGCGCCGGGTGGCGGCCACGACCACGCGGTCCACGGGCCGCAGGACGCGGCCGGGGCGCAGGTCCCAGACCAGGGCGGGCCGCCGGGCCGTGTCGTAGCCCGGTTCGGTGGCGAGGCCGGGGCGGCGGTCCGCCGGGGCGGCGGTGTCCAGGGCGACGACCCGCCAGGCGCCGGGCCGGAAGGACTCCGCGATGGTGCGGCCCTCCAGCTGGGGATGGCCGGCCACCTCAAGGACCGCGAACACCAGGACCCTGCGTTCCACCGGGATCGCGCCGAGCACCTGGCGGCCCATCATCGCCCCGGCGAACGCGGGCGCGGCCAGGTGGGAAACGCTGCGGCTGCGGGTGAGGGCCGCCGGGTGGGCCTCGCGCAGGGTGCGGTAGACGGCGGTGGCGAACTCGTTGTCGTACAGCCGCATCACCACCCGTACGTCGGGTTTCACCGAGCGGGCGTAGAGCGCGGCCTCCAGGTTGGTGGTGTCCGAGCTGGTCACCGCCAGCAGGGCGTGGGCGCGGTGGATCCGGGCGGCCTCCAGGACCCCTTCGTCGGTGACGTCTCCGACCACGACGGGCACGTGCAGGCGGCGGGCGAGGGCGATCCCGCGGGCCAGCGGATCGGACTCCACGCACACCACGGGGATCCCCAGCTCGCGCAGCCGGGCGAGCACCCGGGCGCCGACCTTGCCGAGGCCGAGCAGCACGACGTGGCCGGAGAGCCCGCGCGGTGGTCTGCGCAGGGCCGTGGCGGTACGGAAGGCGCCCAGTGCCTCCAGCGCGGCCGCGACCAGCACGGGCAGCAGGAGCAGCCCGACGAAGCCGGCCAGGATCTGCAGGAGCTGCCGCTCGGGGGGCTGGTCGAGCGCGGGGTCGTTGATGGCGAAGACGTCGAGCAGGGTCAGGTAGCCGGCATGGAGCGGGGTGTCGCCGGTGACCAGCGAGGAGGCGACGGCCAGGGCGCCCACGGCGGCCGTGATCCCGGCCAGTGACCAGCGGAGCCTGCGGGAGAACAGCGAACCCACCGGCAGGGAGACCTGGTTGAGCCTTCCTTCGGGTGCGGCCGGGGTGTGGGAGACGGCTTCCAGCGCGATGATCCCCCGGCCGGTCGCGGCCGCCACGGACCGGGCGTCCGGGAGCAAGTGCGGGCCCCGGTCCCCGCCGAGCTCCGATCCGTCGGCGCCGGCCGGGTCCACGGCGGTGGCGGAGAGCAGGGCCAGGGTGCACAGGCCGGGGTCGGCCACCTCGCCGGGGCCGGGGGGCGTGCGTTCCACCGCGCGCAGCAGCAGGCCGTCGGCCTGGATGACCTTGCTGGTGCCGGCGACGGCGGAGGCGACGAGTGCGGGGGCGGCCGTATCGGCGTCGGAGAGCACGGTGGTGGCGGAGTCGAGCCCCCGCAGGTCGATCCCCGGCTCCGCGACGAGCGCCGCCTGGTCGAGCAACTCCTCCAGGTGCTGGCCGAGTTTGCGGTTGTAGAGCCGGATGACGAGCCGCAGCCTGGGATTCAGCCGCCGGGCCACGAGGGCGGCCCGTACGTTCGTCTCGTCGTCCTCGTAGACGAGCGCGAGCGCCGCCGCCCCGGCCACCCCGGCGGCGGAGAGGGCCTCTTCGTCGGGGACGGGAGCCTCCAGCACCCGCATGTCCGGTACGAGCGCCTCCCCCGGGCCGGCCCGGTCCGCGGCGGCCGTGCGGATCCGCGCGGCCGGGAACCGCCCCAGCAGCGCGCGCCCCGCCCGGGCGCGGGTCCGGCCCGGTCCGGCCGCCGTCCCGGGGCGCACCTCGCGGGCGGCCGGCACGACCAGCGTCACCCGCTCCTCGTACACGTCGCGGAGTTCGGCGGCCAGCCGGTGGGCGAGCCCGTCGTCCCCGCACACGACCATCAGGTCGGCGGATTCGGTCGGTTGGGGGTGCGCGGAAGGAGAGGACACCGCCCCAGCATGCCGTGTCGGCCGCCCGGGCCGGGCGGCGGCCGGGCGTCAGTGGATGACGGTGAAGCTGCGCCAGGGCAGGGCCTCGGGGGACGTGACGTTCGAGAGGGTCGTGGCCACGTAGGTGCCGTCGCCGCGGTCGAGCTTGCGGCAGTCCTCCGTCTGGTAGAGGACGACGTCCACGAGGGTGTTGTTCTCCACGTGCGTCGCCCCCTTCGGCAGGGCGATCTTGTGGCAGCCCTTGACCGAGGTGTTGCTGTAGCTCACTTCGACGGGCGATTCATGGCCGCGGAATTCGAGCATCCCTACGGTGCTCCGGCCCAGGCCCGAGCAGGCGGTGGCCGTCAGCAGCAGCGCTGCCGTTCCCGCGATGATGCTGATACGCCTGCTGTGGGACATGGCGCGGTCCTCGTCTGTGCGGTGGTGGCGGTCCTGCGTACAGACTGCCCCGGCACGGCGCGCGCGGCCCCCGCTGCTCGGCCGTCCGGGTGAACGCGCCCCCGGCGGTGACGTCGGGGCGGACGTCACCGCCCTGCGGCGGGCGGCTGTCTCAGGAGTACTGGCACACGGTGACCCAGCCACCGGGAATGCTCGCGCCGCTCATCGCGCCGCAGCCCATCTTGGTGTAGTTGGGCTGGACCATGTTGTAGTAGTGGCCCCAATTGCGGTACGAGGCGCTGTTGGTGTCGTAGTCGGGACCTGCCGCGTCGTAGGCGGCCTTCTCCGCCGCCCATTGTCCGACGGCTCCGGGGGGTCCGACGCTCGACATGTTCTCGGCGACGTTCGCCGTGCTGTGCTGCAGCTGGTTGCCGGCGGAGGACTGCGGGTCGTCGGCCCAGCCCTGGGCCTGGCCGGCGAGACCCGCGTCCCAGGTGAGGGGCGGTTGGCCGTTCTGCTGGCGGATGCCGTTGGTCTCGGCGAGCATGGCCTGTTGCTCGGCCGGGCTGATGTCCGCGGGGACGGCTGTCGAGGAGGCCGCGGTCGCGGCGCCGCCCGTCGCCAGCAGGAGGCCTCCGGCCAACAGGGCCGCCGAAGCGGCCGCGGCGGCGCGGCGGTGCATTCTGGTCAGGTTCACTGCGACCTCCAGGTCGCACGGAGGGCATGCAGGGAGAACGGGCACACGTCGAGGCGATCGCGAAACTTCGCCGCGGCCGGCCGGTTCCGTTTGATGGCGGGGAAACAGCCATCGCGCTGTGCTCGGGTCGGCGGCCGTCAGACCGCCCCCGACGGGTCCAACTGGACCAGCTGGTCCCGGTCCCAGTATCCCCTCGGCGCGGTGCCGGCGCACCGCGTCCGGCCCCGCACGGTGGCTCACCTGGGGCTTCGGGTCATGGGGAGCCGTCATCGGAAGCCCGATGCGGCGCCGGAGTGCGATCAAGGCGGCCGGGGGGTGCGATGGAAACCGGGGCCACGGCCACCCCGGCGCGTGCCTCACCATCCGGATCGCTGAACGGCGGTGATGAGCCGATGGGCGTGACCGCGCACACCGAGGACCCGGCCCGACGGACCGGCGACGCGGCACGGCAGAGCTACCCGGCACGACGGACCGGCCCGCACCGCCGGAGCGCCGCGGCGTGCACCGCCCTCGCACTCGCCCTCCTGTCGGGCTTCGCCCTCGCCCCCGCGGCCCACGCCGGTTCGGGCGGCGACGCGGCCCCCGAGCGCTGCACCCCCGGGTGGGTCTGCGGCTGGACCGGCCCGTCCTACACGGGTGTGGTGAGCCTCGTGGCGCAGGACATGCCGCGGTTCCCCGAGACGACCGCCTACGTGGGCTTCAACGACGCCGCATCGGTCTGGTACGGCGCCGCGTCGCCGGGCGTCGGCGGGGCGGCGGGCGGCCGGTGCGTCACCCTCTACAACGGCCCCGGCTACAAAGGGCGGGCACTGACTCTGGCTCCCGGCAAAGGGGTCCCGCGGCTGCCCCCGTCCTTCGGCCACGTCCACTCCAGCCGCTTCCACACCTGCAAGCCCGCACTCCCGTAGCCCGACGGCAGGCACAACCCCAGCGCGTGCGCACGGCGGGCGGCTGATCTAGCGTCGAGGGTGGGGGCCCGGTCGAGCGGTACGGCCCGGTACGGCAGGCGCCTCAGCCTGCGGCACGCCGCTCCAGTACCCGCTCGACGCCGAATTTCCGCGCTCCGGACCATCAGGGTCCGGGGCGGCGACGACCTCGGAGAGCAGGTGCGTCCCATGCGCACGTCGACCCGCATCGCAGGCGTCCTCACCGGCCTGACCCTCGCACTCGGCGGCGGCACGGCCCTCATGGCCCCGTCCGCCCAAGCGGACGTCACACAGTGCATCGACCAGGTCGAGCGCGAGCTCCAGGGCGGCGAGGCACCGGACTCCGTCCGCATGTCCTGCTACGTGGGCCTGACCGGCGACCACGCGAAGTGCGTGAAGACCCTGACCGAGGGCAGGGTCTCCGCCGCGACGGCGGAGGCCGCGTGCCAGGTCGCCCCCGAGTAGGTCCGGCTCCGTACAACACCGCTCCGGTTGTGGGGATTTCTTGTGAACAACCCGCAAACCGGTGGGTGTTAATTTGGGGGGTACTGGGGAGGCCGGTGGCCCCGCCGGCCCACAAGAACACGGCCGGGAGGCAGGCGCGTAGGTCGACCGGGCTTCCAGGGACGCTCCGGGCTTGATCTTGAAGGAGTGGAGCGCGGCGCCCTGTACGCCCTCGCCGGGGCCGAGGGGCGTCACCTTGTACGGAGCTCCCGCGCAGCCCTCCGCCTCGTAGATGAACACGGCCGAGGAGCTGTGGTTGCTGACCGAGCCGAACGAGCTTCCCTCGGGAGCTTCCGGGAAGACCTCGCTGAGGGTGTAGCAGCGGCCGTCCTGGGGGGACGTGATGAGCTTGACCGGCGCGCCCACGAGGCGTCCCCCGTCGCCGGGTGTGGTCAGGGCGACCTGTACGTCGCCGACGGCGGCCGTGGCGGAAGAGGTGGGCAGGGTCAGGGCGAGTACCAGCGCGGTCCCCGCCGCGAGGGGCAGCCCGGCCCAGCGGGTGGTAGGCCGGTGGAGCATGGCAGCCTCCAGGGATGTCGGCGAACAGGGTTCCCCCACGCCGCCCAGTATCCGCTGGGGCCGCCGTCGCCGCACCCGCGGTGGGGTTCCACGCACGGCGAACCGGGCCGGCCGCGGGTTGCGCGGCCGGCCCGGGTCGGACACGAGGATCAGACGAGGTCGAACCGGTCCA
Source organism: Streptomyces sp. NPDC058401 (assembly GCF_042722885.1). Lineage (NCBI taxonomy): Bacteria > Bacillati > Actinomycetota > Actinomycetes > Kitasatosporales > Streptomycetaceae > Streptomyces > Streptomyces sp. NPDC058401. The sequence goes on along the minus strand of NZ_JBHXKA010000031.1, from coordinate 21,268 downwards.
GGTTCATGACCTTGGTCCAGGCGGCGACGAAGTCCTTGACGAACTTCTCCTTCGCGTCGTCGCTCGCGTAGACCTCCGCGAGCGCGCGCAGCTCGGAGTTCGACCCGAAGACCAGGTCGACGCGGCTGCCCGTCCACTTGACCTTGCCCGTGGCGTCGTCACGGGCCTCAAAGGTGTTCGCGTCCTCGGAGGTCGGCTTCCAAGTCGTCCCCAGGTCCAGGAGGTTGACGAAGAAGTCGTTGGTGAGCGACCCGGGGGTCGCGGTGAGGACACCGAGCGGCGACTGCTGGTGGTTCGCCCCGAGCACCCGCAGGCCGCCGACGAGGACGGTCGTCTCGGGGGCGCTGAGGTTGAGCAGGTTCGCCTTGTCGAGCAGCAGGTACTCGGCCGGCAGCCGGTTGCCCTTGCCGAGGTAGTTGCGGAACCCGTCGGCGGCCGGCTCCAGCGCGGCGAAGGACTCCACGTCGGTCTGCTCCTGCGAGGCGTCCACGCGTCCCGGTGCGAACGGCACCTGGATCTCGACGCCGGCGTCCTTGGCGGCCTGTTCGACGCCCGCGCCGCCCGCGAGGACGATCAGGTCGGCCAGCGAGATCTCCTTGCCTCCGGTCTGGGCCGAGTTGAAGGCCCCGCGGATCCCCTCCAGGGTGCGCAGTACGGTGGCCAGCTCGTCGGGGTTGTTGACCTCCCACCCGCTCTGCGGCTGGAGGCGGATGCGCGCGCCGTTGGCGCCGCCGCGCTTGTCGCTGCCGCGGAAGGAGGAGGCGGCCGCCCAGGCGGTGGAGACGAGCTGGGACACCGAGAGGTCCGAGGCGAGGACCTTGGCCTTGAGGGCCGCGACGTCCGCGTCGTCCACGAGCGAGTGCGTCAGCGCGGGGAGCGGGTCCTGCCACAGCAGGACCTCGGAGGGCACCTCGGGGCCGAGGTAGCGGACGATCGGGCCCATGTCGCGGTGGGTGAGCTTGTACCAGGCGCGGGCGAAGGCGTCGGCGAACTCGGCCGGGTTCTCGTGGAAGCGCCGCGAGATCTGCTCGTAGGCCGGGTCGATGCGCAGCGAGAGGTCGGTCGTGAGCATCGTCGGGGCGTGGGTCTTCGACGGGTCGTGCGCGTCGGGTACGGTGCCCGCCCCGGCGCCGCCCTTCGGCCGCCACTGGTGGGCGCCCGCGGGGCTCTTGAACAGCTCCCACTCGTAGCCGAAGAGGATGTCGAAGAAGGTGTTGTCCCAGGCGATCGGGGTGTTCGTCCAGATCCCCTCCAGGCCGCTGGTGATCGTGTCGCCACCCTTGCCCGTACCGAAGGAGTTGGCCCAGCCGAAGCCCTGCGCCTCGATCGGGGCGGCCTCGGGGTCGTCGCCCACGTTCTCCGAGGGTCCCGCGCCGTGGGTCTTGCCGAAGGTGTGGCCGCCCGCGATGAGGGCGACGGTCTCCTCGTCGTTCATCGCCATCCGGCGGAAGGTCTCGCGGATGTCGCGGGCCGCGGCGAGCGGGTCCGGGGTGCCGTTCGGGCCTTCGGGGTTGACGTAGATGAGGCCCATCTGGACGGCGCCGAGGGGGGTCTCCAGCTCGCGGTCGCCGGTGTAGCGCTCGTCCTCGAGCCAGGTGGTCTCGGGGCCCCAGTAGACGTCCTCGTCGGGCTCCCAGACGTCGGCGCGGCCGCCGGCGAAGCCGAAGGTCTCGAAGCCCATCGTCTCCAGGGCGACGTTGCCGGTGAGGATCATGAGGTCGGCCCAGGAGAGGCTCTGGCCGTACTTCTTCTTGACCGGCCACAGCAGGCGGCGGGCCTTGTCGAGGCTCACGTTGTCCGGCCAGCTGTTGAGGGGGGCGAAGCGCTGCTGGCCGGCCCCGGCGCCGCCGCGGCCGTCGCTGATGCGGTAGGTGCCCGCGCTGTGCCAGGCCATGCGGATCATGAGCGGCCCGTAGTGGCCGAAGTCGGCGGGCCACCACTCCTGCGAGGTGGTCAGCACCTCGGCGATGTCCCGCTTGACCGCCGGCAGGTCGAGCGTGTTGAACGCCGCGGCGTAGTCGAACTGCTCGCCGAGGGGGTTGGCCACGGCGGGGTTCTTCGCGAGGATCTTCAGGTTCAGGCGCTCCGGCCACCACTGGTGGTTTCCGCCGCCCTGGGTCGGGTGCGCGGCGCGCGTGTGCACGACCGGGCAGCCCCCGCCGCCTTCCGGCTCGTCCGTGACGATTGCATCATGGTTCTCAGAATGGTTCTCAGACATGGGAATCCTTCCGGACCGGACCAGGCGGTCACGGTGATCAGGAACTGCATGTGATGGAACATCTTTGGGGCACGGGGACCCGGCAGCGGGTCCCCGGTTTCACGGTCGTCCTGACGCCGGGGCGGTCACCGTCACGGACGGTCTCACGTCCGGTCCCGCGCTGCTGCGGACCGTTCCTGTCCCTTGGCTATCAACACGACCGATCCTACGATGGACGCAATCCAAGTCAAGAACGACACCAAGCCCGCATCACGTCGGATCCCGGACCGCAGGCGGTAAATTCCTTGGATCCCGCCGCCCTGCCCCGCCGAACCCGAAAACGGTGAGTCGATATGAGTGACCTGCTGGAGCGGCTGCGCGAGCGCGGCTGGCGGATGACCTCCCAGCGGCGTGTCGTCGCGGAGGTGCTCGACGGCGACCACGTGCACCTCACGGCCGACGAGGTGCACGCCCGCGCGGTGGAGCGACTGCCCGAGATCTCCCGGGCCACGGTCTACAACGCCCTGGGCGAGCTGGTCTCCCTGGGCGAGGTCATGGAGGTCACCACCGACGGCCGGGCCAAACGGTACGACCCCAACGCGCACCATCCGCACCAGCACCTGGTGTGCTCGGGCTGCGGCCTGATCCGCGACGTCCACCCCACCGGCGACCCGATGGCCGGGCTCCCGGCCGAGCAGCGGTTCGGCTTCACGGTGTCCGGGGTCGAGGTCACCTATCGGGGGCTCTGCTCCTCCTGCGCCTGAGCCGGGCCGCCGGGCCCGCCGCGCGAAACGGGCCGGGCCCGCCGCACTGAGCGGCGGGCCCGGCCCGGAATACGCCCGTACGAGACCGGGCGCACGGTGTGCGAAGTGGACGCGGGTCCGGAGCTGACGTCAGTCAGCCCGGCCGGACGTCAGCCCAGCTGGATGTCGGAGTCGGGCTGGGCGACCTTGAACAGCGCACGGGCGATCACGGCGGCGTCCTCATCGGTGAGGTGCGCGGAGAAGTGCTTCTGGATGCTGCGCATGTAGACCGGGGCCGTGGCCCGATGGGCCTCGGCCCCCGCGGGGGTGATCACGGCCCAGGAGGCCCGCTTGTCGTGGGGGTCCGGCAGCTTGTCCACGAGGCCGGCGCGCACCATCTCGTCGATCAGGCGGCTGACCCGGGTCCGGCTGAGGACCACCCGGTTGGCCACTTCCTGCATGCGCAGCCCGTGCTTCCCGGCCGCCTTGAGTTCGAGCAGTACGTCGTACCACGTCAGAGGGATCCGGCCGTCCCGCTGCACATCGCTCTCGATGGCGCGGACGGCGGTGTTGTGCGCGAGGAGCATCGCCCGCCACGCCTCGAGTCGATCATCCTGTCCGGTCACACGGTGATCCTACCCCCATTGCGTGCGCCCGCACATACTTGTTAAGGTGCGTGCGTACGCACTTATTGATCCTTGATTTTCGGAGGCTGGCTACATGGCGGTTCAGAACCTCTCCCGCGACGAGGTCAAGCAGAAGCTCGACAGCGGCAAGACCGCGGTCGTCGAGGCCCTGCCGGAGCAGTACTACAAGGAGGCGCACCTGCCGGGGGCGCTGCTCCTCCCCGTCGACGACGTCGACACGCTGGCCCCCGGCCTGCTGCCCGACAAGGACGCCGAGGTCATCGTCTACTGCACCGGCACGACCTGCTCCAACTCGGGGATCGCGGCCGAGCGGCTCGCGGAGCTCGGCTACTCGAAGGTCTTCACCTACAAGGACGGCAAGGAGGACTGGATCGGGGGCGGGCTCCCGACCGAGTCCGGCGTCTGAGCGCAGCGCCCACACACGAGCAGGAGGAACGGACGATGACCAGTAGCGCGAACGCGCCCACCCGCACCGTGGACGGGGTCGAACTCCCGGCCGTGGGCGACTGGAAGGTCGACCCGGGACATGCGGAGGTCGGCTTCCTCGGCCGGCACTTCATGCTCACGAAGGTGCGCGGCCGGTTCACCGGTGTCGACGCCACCGTCTACATCGGCGAGCGGCCCGAGGACAGCAAGGTCACCGCGGTGATCGACATGGCCAGCGTCAACAGTGGGGACACGGCCCGGGACGACCACCTCCGGTCCGCCGAGTTCTTCGACGTGGCCGAGTACCCCCGGGCCACGTTCACCTCGACCTCGGTGAGCTGGAACGGCACGAGCGGCACGCTCGCGGGCGATCTCACGATCAAGGACTTCACCCGCCGCGTCGAGCTCGACGTCGACTACCTGGGCCACGCCAAGGACCCGTGGGGCAACGACCGCACGGTGTTCTCGGCACACGGCAAGATCAACCGCGAGGACTGGGGCCTGACCTGGAACATGGCCCTGGAAACCGGCGGGTTCCTGGTCTCCAAGGAGATCGAGCTCTCGCTGGAGATCGAGGCGGTCAGGGAGGTCTGACGCCCGGCGCGTCGACCTGCCGGTCCCGGTACGGCCCCAGCCGTGCCGGGACCACCCCTGCCCGTGTCCGGACCGCGTCCGCCTGCGTCCGTTCCACGCCGGCGGGCGTACGGACCTCCGTCGGCGGGCGCAACGGACCACGCCTGCCGGCGGAGCGCCCGTCAGGCCTCCAGGACCCGCCGCACCATCTCGCCCAGAGCTCCCCGGATCCGTCCGGGAGTGAATTCGCTGCTGCGCAGCGCTTGTTGCAGATCCGCGTCGACCATGGCGAGCAGCAGGTGCGAGGTGCCCTGGGCGTCCAGCTCCGGCCGCGCCTCGGCCAGCAGGACGGACAGGTGGCGCTGCCACAGGCAGTAGGAGCCGATCTGGTAGCGGACGCCCGGCGCGGTGGTCTCCGAGAGCCGGACCAGTTCCAGGTTCGCGTCGAGCAGGTCCAGATACGTATCGAAGAAGGCGGTGATCCGCGCACCCGCGTCGGCTCCGGGCCCCAGGGGCGGCGGTCCGAACAGCATCCTGCCCTGGAGCTCGCTCTCCTGGGCGTCGAGCAGGGCCACGGCGAGCCCGGACTTGCTTCCGAACCGGCGGAACAGCGTCCCCTTGCCCACGCCCGCGCGCGAGGCGATGGCGTCGAGGGACACGTTCTCGACGCCGTGCTCCCCGAAGAGTTCGGCGGCCACCGCCAGGATGCGGTCGCGGTTGCGCGCCGCGTCCGCGCGCTCGCGGACCGGCTTCCGGATGAGTTCGGTCACTTCAGGCGACCCGCTGGTCATTGTGTGTCTTTGTCCGTGACCTCGTAGGTACGTCGGTTGTCGCGAGTGTACCCAAGTCGGACATCACGCGCGTCTGGCGGGCCACGAGCACACCTAACCCCCAACTGCCTTTCTTCGCCGTTCGTTTGCTTGCCCCTGTGAACACGATGTGTCAGGGTCGTTGCCGAAACGGACCGCAGTCCGCTTATGGGGGACCACCATGACACAGCTCAAGGGCCACCGCACTGCATTCCCTTCAAGAGCCGGCCGCCCACGGGAGAGTTCCGTCCGCCCGATCGGCAGCTGATCCCGCCCACCGCGAGCACAGCGCGTCCGATCGCGCACCACTCCCCCTGGCACGCACGCCCTCGACCGGAGGAAGCATGACCACGCACATCAGCCCGACCAGCCCGGACAACCAGCTCCTGGACCTGACCCAGCACGAGATCCAGGCACTGCGCACGAGGTTCAACCTCGCCGACGCCCACACCCACCAGCAGCAGTCGGACAGCCAGCGCGAGATCGTCGCCCGGCTGCCCGAGCTCTGGTACGAGGCGGAGCGCGGGCTGCAGGCCACGGCCGAGGAGCGCTTCATCGAGGCCTTCTTCACCCTGCACGGCCAGGACACCGCCCTGGCCAAGAAGAAGACCCTGCTCTCGTACGCCGCCTCGATCTCGACGATGGTCGCCGGCATGTACCTCAAGCAGCAGCGCAAGTCGGTCACGCTGGTCGAGCCCTGCTTCGACAACCTCTACGACGTCCTGAACAACATGGGCGTACCGATGTACCCGATCGAGGAGTCGGCGCTCCACGACCCGGACCGGATCTACTCCGAGCTCAAGCGGCTGGTCCGCACCGACGCCCTGTTCCTCGTCGACCCGAACAACCCCACCGGCTTCACGCTGCTCCAGCACGGCCGCAAGGGCTTCGAAGAGGTGGTCCGCTTCTGCAAGGACCACAACAAGCTGCTGGTCATCGACTTCTGCTTCGCCTCGTTCACGCTCTACGACGAGAAGCTCGCCCGCTTCGACATCTACGAGCTCCTCGAAAGCTCCGGCATCTCCTACCTGGCCATCGAGGACACGGGCAAGACCTGGCCCGTCCAGGACGCCAAGGCGGCCATGATCACGGCCAGCGACGACATCCGCGAGGACGTCTACAACCTGCACACCAGCGTGCTGCTCAACGTCTCGCCCTTCGTGCTGAACATGCTGACCCAGTACGTCCAGGACTCCACCCGCGACCAGCTCGCCTCCGTCCGCGAGGTCCTCACCCAGAACCGCGAGGCGATACGCAAGGCGATCGACGGCACGATCCTGGAGTACCAGGAGCCCGTCGCCGGAGTGAGCGTCGCCTGGGCGCGCATCAACCACCCGGAACTGACCGCGTCCGAGCTGCAGCGCCTGCTGGCCGAGGCCGAGGTGTACGTCCTGCCCGGCCGGTTCTTCTTCTGGAGCCAGCCCGACCGCGGCGAGGCCTTCGTCCGCTTCGCCCTCGCGCGCGACCCGCAGGTGTTCTCCGACGCCATGGCCCGGATGCGCGAGGTGCTCGACCGCCATGCCGTCTGACACGCGCGTCCGTGACGAGTACGCCGACGCCGCCCTCTTCCTCGGCATGAACAGCGAGGACGAGGACGTGCGCCGCGCCTGCAAGGCCTTCTTCGTGGACCGGCTCGACGCCAGCATCGTCATGAGCCTGGAGCAGGTGGGCCGCTGCGACGACATCATCTGGGGCTTCTCCCGCGAACTCCAGGACGCCTACTACCCGTTCATGGACAACCTGCACACCGTCATGCACATCCGGCGGCTCGGCTACGAGGAGGCCGACGTCCTGCGGGCCACCGACACGGAGCTGCCCCGGTCCCTTCCGGTGCACGAGCGACTGCTCCTGGGCATGGTCCAGGGCCGCGAGGGGCTGCTGCACACGGCCAGCCCGCGCCTCGCGGCCACGACCGGGTTCGCGCTGCGCGCCGTGACCGGCGCCGACGGCGCCGACGGGCCGGAAGCCCGCTTCCCCGAACCGCTGGAAGACCTCTACCAGCAGTCCCTCGCCCTGCGCGTGCCGGCCGAAGCCCTGTGACGGAGGACCGATGATCACCGGAATGACCACCGCGCTCGTCACCCCGGTCGACGCGGCGGGAGAGATCGACGAGAAGAGCATGGCCCGCCTGATCGCCACCGTACGGCCGTACGCGGACGCCCTGTTGCCGGCGCTGAGCACCGGCGAGGGGGGCTCCCTGTCGGACGCGCAGTGGCAGGACACGCTGACCGCCGCCGTCCGGTACGCCGACGGGTTACCCGTCCTCGCCGGCATCCTGCGGCCCACCACGGCCGCGGTCCTCGCCCTCGCCCGCGGCGCGGCCGCACTCGGCGCCGCCGCGGTCGTGGCCACCACCCCGTACGGGGCGGAGGTGACCCAGGAGGAGATGTACCGCCACTTCGAGGCGGTGGCCGGAGCCGGCCTGCCCGTGATCGTCTACCACGAGTCGGCCGTCTCCCGGAACAGCCTCGAACTGGGCACCCTGCTGCGCATCTGCGCGCTGCCGGGAGTGGCCGGGGTCAAGGACTCCGCCGGAGAGCCCGAGTTCACCCGGTCGCTGATCGCCGCCGGCCCGGGCGTGCCCGTGGTCCAGGGGCTCGAACACCTCCTGCTGGACTCCGGGCCCGTCGACGGCTGGGTCGTCGCCCTGGGCAATGTCGAACCGGAGCTCTGCCGGGCCCTGTTGACCGACCGCGGCGCGGAGCGGGCGGCCGAACTGCACACCGCGTACGCACGGTACGGACTGGACCGGGACGACTGGTACCGCTCGCTGAAGACCGAACTGCTGCGGCGCGCCGTGATCGAGACCGACCGGGAGGTCCCGTGCTGAACCTGACACCGAAGCCCGAAGACAGCCCGCAGAAAAGGCTGTTCATCCACAACCGCACCCTCCAGAACTCAACGGTCCTGGCCCGGATCGAGGACCTGGAGGCGACCTGGATCGAGCCGCTCGTCGAGGACCTCGCCGACCGCACTCCCCCGCTCGCCGGCCGCGCCGAGTGGAAGGAGCGCCTCGCCGGACTGCTGGCCCTCGAACGCGAGGGCAGCCCCGCCGGCAGCTACCTCGCCGAGAAGGCCACCCGGGAGCAGTTCACCCACGTGGTAAGGGAGTTCGCCCTCGACGGACTCACCGAGGCGCAGAACTTCTTCCCGGCGATCCCCCGGCTCCCGATCCGCGCGCAGATGGCCGTGATGCGGGTGCTCATCGACGAGTTCGGCTGCGGCAACCTCCAGCAGACCCATTCCAAGCTCTACCTGGACCTGCTCGCCGAACTGGGGCTCCCCCAGGAGCTGGAGAGCTTCCTCGACACCACCGGCGACGAGACGTACGCCTTCCTCAACGTCTTCTACTGGCTCACCCAGCGCGCCGAGCACGTCGAGTACTTCCTCGGCGCACTCGCCTACCTGGAGGCCAGCATCCCCGACGCCTTCACCGTGCAGGCCCGCGCCTGCGCCCGGCTCGGGATCGCGCAGGGCCGGTACTACACCGAGCACCTGCACATCGACACCTTCCACATGCGGGAGATGCAGACCGCGATCAAGGAGTACGAGGCTGCGCGCGGACTCGACGCGACGAAGCTCTGGGTCGGGGCGCAGCTGCTGTCCGGGCTGATCGGGGGCGCCTTCGACGCCGCCGTCGAGCGTGCGCGGGAGGTGGCATGAGCGACGCCGTGCTGGAAGAGCTGCCGGGCGGCCGGGTGCGGGTCCGCGTCTCGGGCCGGGAGTTCGTGATCGACGCCGCCTGTACGCACCGGCTCGGCCGGCTCGTGCACGGGCAGGTCAATCCGCGCACCCTGCGCATCACGTGCCCGCTGCACGGCACCGGCTTCGACCTGGCCACCGGCTGCCCGGTGTCCGGCGCGGCGGCGGAGCCGCTGACGGTGCACCATGCGGGCGTGCTCGGGCAGCTCTACGAGCAGCAGGACGTGTGGCTGCCGGCCTCCGAGCGGCTGCTCGAATGGGACGACGGCTTCCACGACCTGATGCTGGGCGACCGGTTGCGCATGGCCGCGTACAGGGCGGCCATCACCGAGGCGGTGCGGCCCGGCGCCACCGTGCTCGATCTGGGCACCGGTACCGGCATCCTGGCCCAGTGGGCGCTGGAGGCGGGAGCGGCCCGGGTCTACGGCATCGACCTCAACGAGAAGATCCTGGAGACCGCGACGCGGCGGCTCACCGAGGCCGGGTTCGGGGACCGTTTCCATCCGCTGCGCGGTTTCTCCTTCGACATCGAGCTGCCCGAGCGGGTGGACCTGATCATCTCCGAGATCATGGGCAACCTCGCCGACAACGAGAACTGCGTCGCGATCCTCGACGATGCCCGCAGCCGTTTCCTGCGGCCGGGCGGCGCCATGCTTCCGGTGGCCGTGGAGAGCTATCTCGTACCGGTCACCGCGGAGGCGGCCCACGGGGCGGTCCGCGACGGGTCGCCGCAGGACGCCGGCAGCCCGGCCGAGTTCGCCGAGCTGCTGAAGGGGCGGGGGGCCAGGGACGCCTTCGACCTCTACTACGACGCGATCATCCCGCTGGGCGGCCAGCTCTCGGCGCCGCGGCTGCTGCGCCGGTACGCCTTCGAGGGGACGCACGGCGCGCACGAGACCTCGTACGAGGTTCCGCTCGTGTACACCGTCCAGCGGGCGGGGCTGTTCACCGGCTTCAAGGGCTATTTCGTGGCCACGCTGTCGGAGACCGTGGCCCTGGACATCTCCGGCGACGAGGTGGCGGCGGACGATCCGCAGGCCCGTACGACCTCGGACAGCTGGAAGCACGCCTACCTGCCGGTCCGGGAGGCCGTGCCGGTGCGGCCGGGCGACCGGATCGCGCTCACCTTCTCCCGGCGGCACCCGGCGGACACCGGATCCGGATCCTTCGGACAGGTCTACGGCTGGGAGGGCTCGGTCGTCTCCGGGGACGTCACCGTGGCCCGGTTCTCGCACAGCACCCGGCCCGACCAGGAAGGCTGGACCCCGTGACCACGACGACCACGACCACGACCGAGGGCCGGCTCGCGGATCCGCGGCTGCCCGCGACGCCCGACACGATCAGCGTCTACACCGATCTGAACTGCTCCTTCGCCCACGTGGCCGTGCACCGGCTGCACGAGACCCGGCGCAAGCTGGGGCTGGAGGGCCGGATCTGGTTCGACTTCCGGGCCTTCCCGCTGGAGCTGTTCAACCGGGAGGTCAACGCCCGGCCCGGCGTCGACTCCGAGATCTCGGTGCTCGGCGCGCTCGAACCGGAGGCCGGCTGGCGGCTGTGGCAGGGGCCGGACTGGGCCTACCCGGTCACGACCCTGCCTCCGCTCGAAGCGGTGCACGCGGCCAAGTCCCAGTCCCTGGAGGCCAGTGAGCGGCTCGACCGCGCACTGCGCCGCGCCTTCTGGGCGGAGGGCCGCTGCATCTCGATGCGCCACGTCATCCTGGACGTGGCCGCCGCGACGGGGGCCGTCGACGTGGACGCGCTCGCGCACGCCCTGGACACGGGCTCGGCGCGGGCCGCCGTGACGGCCCAGTACGAGTCGGCGCGCGAGGGCCGGGTCAACTGCAGCCCGCACGTGTTCCTCCACGACGGCACCGACATGGCCAACCCCGGCATCGAGGCTCACTGGGTGAACGGGGACTTCGGAGAGGGCTTCCCCGTGATCGACCGGGACCGCCCGGAGGTGTACGAGGAACTCCTGGCGCAGGCCGCCCTGTTGCTGCCCTGATTCCGCACCGTAGCCGGTCGCGGAAGGCGGTCAGACCCGGTCGGCCGCGATCAGCAGGTACTGGAAGGAGCCGTCCTTGTAGGACTCGATGAAGGCCTCTTCGATGCCGGTGACCAGCGAGGACGTGGCCCGCAGCTCCCAGTAGGGCAGGGTCGCGGGGGTCAGGTCGATGACCGCCTGCGGCACGAGCCGGTTGTCCGCCATGGAGCGCAGGTACTCCCGGCGGGAGTGGATGTTGCACTCGAAGTGCGCGTTGATCTGGGAGACCCACTTCGAGGGCTGGCCGTACCGCGGGTTCCAGCAGCCGGTGATGGTCACGTACCGGCCGCCGACCTTCAGGACGCGGGAGTGCTCGGCGAACAGGTCGTCCAGGTCGACGTACATGCTCGACTCGTTGTTCCAGGACGCCGCGGCCTGCCCGGTCTCGAAGGGCGTGCCGAGCATGTTGCAGACGCGGGCCCGGACGTGGTCGTCGATGCCGAGCTCGCGGGCGCGCTGGTTGGCGAAGTCGGCCTGCTTGGCGGACAGGGTGACGCCCTCGACGTTGCATCCGAAGCGCTGGTGGGCCATGACCATCGAGCCGCCGCGGCCGCAGCCGGCGTCCACGAGCGTGTCCTCGCGGCCGATGGGGCCGAGGTGGTCCAGGAGGACTTCGGCCTGCGCCGACTCCAGCCGGTGGAGCTCGGCGACCAACTTCTTCTCGTAGGCGGCGTCTTCGGTGTCGCCGAGGGCGGAGTGGTCGACGTCGCCGATGCCGTAGTGGTGGTGGTAGAGGCCGTCCACGTCACCGAGACGCAGGTTCACCGGCCGGGCCTCGTTGTTCCAGTAGCGGGCGATGTCCCCCTGGTAGGGGGTCGCCGGGCCGGGAATGACGACCGGGGCCGGGGTGGCGCCGTGGGAGCCGGTGGTGCCGGTGGTGAAATCAGTGCTGGTCACTAATAGATCCGTCCTTACCAGAAGTCGGGCAGGCTGTAGCGATAGGTATTGGTCTGGTGCCAGTAGTGGTTGCCGTCGACCCAGACGGCGACTCCCCGCAGGAAGCGCAGCACGCTCGGGACGGGGCAGGCCGCGGCCAGGGCGGCGGCCTCCGCTTCGAAGGCGTGCATGAGGTCGTTGTGAACCTCGACCGCCTTCAGGTAGCCCTCCTTGTCGGAGGTCCCCTCCCGGTCGGCGATCACCACGGGAAGGTTCATGTGCCGTCCTGGGGCGGCGAGTTCCTTGGTGTAGGAGTACAGGTCGTTGACGATCGTGGTGGCGTTCCCGGCGAGCGCGATGACCCGCTGCATGGCGGCCTGGGCGTGCAGATCGGCCGGCAGCTCGTAGCCGCCGACGGTGTCGGTGATGGTGGGGCAGGGGCGGAAGTTGTTGAACTGCCGCATGGCCAGGTACTCCCACACCTCGGGGACGTACTCGGTCTGGCTCCAGGCCGCCTCCGCCAGGTACCCCAGGTGCAGCCGTGCCATGTCGTGCCGGTAGCGGTCCGCCTGCGAGGGGGTGGCCTGCCGGAGGAAGTACTCCATGGCGGAGCTGTAGGCGCGCCGGGGCGCGTCCGACCGGAGCGACTCGGCCCACGCGGGCTCGTACTCCTTCGTCGTGTGCAGGGGGTCGATGGCGGTGTGCGCCAGCAGGAGGCGTCCGCCGAGGCCGATGGGCGAGCCGCCGTGGTCCTCGCAGTAGCAGTCGTCGACCGCGTTCTCGGCGACCATCAGCCGGGTGGCGACCATCAGGTGCTCGATGGTCGGGGCGTCCGGGTGGCAGGCCACCATGTAGCGCCCGACGTGGAAGCCGTCGAACTGGTTCTCCCAGGCATCGGGGAACAGGTCGACCTCCTCCACCGCCCAGGCCTTGATCCGGCGGCTGACCTCCGCCACCCGCACCGGGTCGGGTTCCGGCACCGGGTGGTGGTAGAGGCCCGGGATCGGGATTCCGGCCGCCGGAGCGGCGGGCTCCGGAGCCGCCGCGGGCGCGGGGGGCTCCTCCCGGCGGGCCGGGTGCAGGCCCGTCGTGCCCAGACCGCTGGGTCCGCCCAGGAGCCGTTGCAGGGCGGCGCTCGGGGCGGACGGGGCGGTCGGGGCGGTCGGGGCGGGTAACGCCTGCCGGCCGGGTACTGCGGGTCCGGCGGGCAGACCGCCGGACGCGTGGGCCCGGGCGCTGCCGAGGACGTGGGCTCCGAACTGGGCAGCGGCGCCGGGCAGGCTCGACTGCAGAGGGGAAGGCCCGGGCTCGGGCATCCGTGACTCCTTGGTGGGGTGGGTGGTCCGTCCCGGATCCCGGGCGCGCTCGGCCGGCCCGCGAGGGTCCGGGCTGTCGTCGTACGGGTCCGCCGGCCGGTCAGTCGCTGCGGCGGGCGATCTGGACGTTCTCCAGGACGCCGAGGGCGTCGGGCACCAGGATCGCGGCGGAGTAGTAGGTGGTGACCAGGTAGGAGATGATCGACTTCTCGTCGATGCCCATGAAGCGGACCGACAGGCCCGGCTCGTACTCCTCGGGCAGACCGGTCTGGCGCAGGCCGATGACGCCCTGGTTGTCCTCGCCGGTGCGCATGGCGAGGATCGAGCTGGTGTTCTCCTTGGAGATGGGGATCTTGTTGCACGGCAGGATCGGGACCCCGCGCCAGGCGGGGACCTGCTGGCCGCCCACGTCCACGTGGTCGGGGTAGAGCCCGCGGGCGTTCATCTCGCGGCCGATCGCCGCGATCGTGCGGGGGTGGGCGAGGAAGAGCTTGGTGCCGCGGCGGCGGCAGAGCAGCTCGTCCATGTCGTCCGGGGTGGGCGGGCCGGAATGGGTCTGGATCCGCTGCTTGAAGGCGGCGTTGTGGAGCAGGCCGAACTCCCGGTTGTTCACCAGCTCGTGCTCCTGGCGTTCGCGCAAGGCCTCGATGGTGAGCCGGAGTTGCTCCTCGGTCTGGTTCATCGGGCCGTTGTAGAGGTCGGCGACCCTCGTGTGCACCCGCAGGACGGTCTGGGCGATGGAGAGTTCGTACTCGCGCGGCTTCGATTCGTAGTCCACGAAGGCGCCGGGCAGTTCGGCCTCGCCGGTGTGGCCGGCCGACATCGCGATCTCGGCCTCGCCGTGCTTGTTCTGCCGTTGCAGGGGCAGCGAGCTGAACCGCTGGATGTGCTCCTGGAGGTGCGGCGCATTGGACACGATGCCGGCGAAGTCGGCGCGGGAGAGGGTGAGGAGGGTGCCGGGGGTCTCGGCGGTGGCCGTGTAGTCCCACCGGGCGTCGGAGTCCAGCAGGGCGTTCTCGCCGAACCGGTCGCCGTCGGCGAGCACCGCGACGGAGATCTCGTCCCCGTACTTGCCCTCGGAGGTCTGGCTGATCCGGCCGTGGGCGATCAAGTGGACCTGCTCGGCGGCAGCGCCCCGCTCGACCAGCACCTCACCGGCACGGAAATCGCGCTGGACGCAGCGGCCGGCGATCGCCGCCAGCACCTCTTCGTCGTCGAAGCCGCGCAGCAGGGCCAGTTCACCGAGCTCGCGCGGGATCACCTGGACGCGGGCACCGTCCTGGACGAACTCGATGCTCCCGTCGCCGACGGTGTAGGTCAGCCGGCGGTTCACCCGGTAGGCGCCGCCCTTGGTCTCCACCCAGGGCAGCATCCTCAGCAGCCAGCGGGAGGTGATCTCCTGCATCTGCGGGGCGGACTTGGTCGTGGTGGCAAGGTTGCGGGCGGCCGACGTGCCCAGGCTGGACTGCTTGGGCGGATCCAGCTGGGCTTCCGGGCTGGTGTCAACGGTCATCGGTCGGGCTCTCCTTCATCAGCGGGGAAGGGAAAAGGCGAACGTCTGGGCGTCCGTCCAGATCCCGGGGAACCGTAACGGCGGTACTCCCCGGCCGACCGTGAAAAAACGATGCCGTTGCTTCGTTCTGGTGATCCTGCCCCGCATGGGGTTTGTTTGTCAGACCGACGATTTCCAGCCGGGGTGGGGCACACGGCCTCTTGGATGATTCACCGTGGCCGGACCGGCCGGACCGGCCGGTTTCCGTGTTCGGGACCAGTCGCCCCCTCGGGTCCATCCCTGGTTCACTGACTGCGGACACCCGCTCCCTGGGCTGCTTGCGGCTCTCGCTGCCACAGGGGGCGTGGTGGAGGAAGCCCCCTGCCCGCCGATCGCGGTGTTCGGCGAGCAGGGGGCTCCGTCATGCAGGCCGTGGCAGCCCTGATCCCCTGCGGATCCGGGCCCGGTCCATCCGGCCCGTCCGGTCAGACGTACATGTTCTTCTCGTCGTACGAGGGTCCGTAGTAGCGCTCCAGCGACTCCAGGGACTCGTGCGTGCGCTCCAGGCTCTTGGAGATCCTCGCCCGGGACGGGGCGGCTTCCGGATTCCAGGTCTCCGGCTTCCACAGGGCGGAGCGCACGAAGGCCCTGGAGCAGTGGAAGTAGACCTGTTCGACCTCGACGAGGAGCGCGAGGGTGGGCCGGTGCCCCTGCACGGTCAGCTCGTCGAAGAAGGGTGCGTCGCGCAGCAGCCGGGCCCGGCCGTTGATGCGCAGGGAGTCCCCACGGCCGGGGATCAGGAAGAGCAGACCGACGTGCGGGTTGGTGAGGATGTTGCGGAAGCCGTCCGCGCGGCGGTTTCCGGGCCGGTCCGGGATCACGAGGGTGGTGTCGTCCAGGATCTTGGCGAAGCCGGCCGGGTCGCCCTTGGGCGAGACGTCGCAGGTGCCGTCGGCGGCGGAGGTGGAGATCAGGCAGAGCGGGGAGTGCGCGAGCCACTGCGCGTGGTGCTCGTGGAGGGTCCGCCGTTCCTTGCCCAGGGCCACCGCGGTCGGCTCCCCCAGGAGCTCGCGCAGTTCTCCCTCGCTGGTGATCTCCTCGAACGCCCCTGTGTCCGCAGCCACTTCCCCGCCCCCCGCCCGTTCGCCGGCGGCGTCCGCCGCCGCCCTACGGCGACTATGCCACTGGATGCGCGTACGAAGGAGCGCCCCCCACCAGCGGCGGCCTTCATGGAATCGTCCTAAAGGGTGCTTGACCGATCAATCTTCTGCACGTAACTTCGACCGCACCAACTCGAGAGCCCCCTGGAAGGAGGCGAAGCCGGATGTCGACCCTCTCCGTACCGCTTCGCCTCGCTCACCAGACCGCCTGGGCTCCGGGTCGTGTAGCACACGGCTGCTGAACGGCCCCCTTCCGGCGTGCCCGATCGCGGCCCCGGAACGTTTACATCACCCCGTCACCTTTTACGGCACCTCCTTGCGTGCCGGTTCGCCGCGCTCGCGGGACATCGAGCTGCGGCCACTGAACGAGAAAGTTCCTGCCATGGCGACTAGGACAGTCCGATCGACCGCGCCCCGGAACGGGGACGTACCGTGGTAGCGGCGCGGATCACGGTCAACGGGAAAGAAACACCGATCGCTCCGGCCGCAGCCCACACCACGGTGCTGGATTTCCTGCGCGACCGCGGCCTCACCGGAACCAAAGAGGGCTGCGCCGAAGGCGAATGCGGTGCCTGCTCGGTGCTCGTGGCCCGGCCGGGGGTGAACAAGCCCACCGACTGGGTGGCGGTCAATGCCTGCCTGGTTCCGGCCCTGGCCCTCGACGGTCAGGAGGTCATCACCTCCGAAGGCCTCGCCACCGTCGACGAGTCCGGCGCGGCCACCGCGCTGCACCCCGTGCAGGAGGAGATGGCCGTCCGCGGCGGCTCCCAATGCGGTTACTGCACACCGGGGTTCATCTGCAGCATGGCCTCCGAGTACTACCGGCCCGACCGCTGCGCACACACCGACCCGGCGGCGGAGCCGGCCGCCGGTACCGACTCCGAGCACGGCCCGAACGGTTTCGATCTGCACGCGCTGAGCGGGAACCTGTGCCGCTGCACGGGCTACCGCCCCATCCGCGATGCCGCGTTCGCCGTCGGTTCGCCCGCCGAGGACGACGCCCTGGCGCAGCGGCGCGAGCAGTCCCCGCCCGAGGCCGCCGCCACCGAATACACCCGGGACGACAGCGAGTTCCTGCGGCCGGGCACCCTCGCGGAGACGGTGCGGCTGCTGAGCGAGCGGCCCGACGCGGTGGTGGTCGCCGGCAGTACCGACTGGGGCGTGGAGGTGAACATCCGCTCCCGCCGGGCGGGTTGCGTGGTCGCGGTGGACCGACTGCCCGAACTGCGGGAGCTGCGCGCCGAGTCCGATCACCTGGTGATCGGTGCGGCGCAGACGCTCACCGAGATCGAGCGCCGCCTCGACGGCAGCGTCCCGCTGCTGGCGGAGCTGTTCCCGCAGTTCGCGTCCCGGCTCATCCGCAACAGCGCCACCCTCGGCGGCAATCTGGGGACGGGCTCCCCCATCGGTGACAGCCCGCCGGTCCTGCTCGCGCTGGAGGCCTCGCTGCTGCTGGCCGGCGCCGACGGCGAGCGCGAGGTCCCCCTGGCCGAGTACTTCACCGGCTACCGGCAGAGCGTGCGCCGTCCCGGCGAGCTGATCCGCGCGGTGCGCGTCCCGCTGCCGCTGTCGCCGGTCACGGCCTTCCACAAGATCGCCAAGCGGCGTTTCGACGACATCTCCAGCGTCGCGGTCGCCTTCGCGCTCGACATCGAGGACGGGATCGTCCGCAAGGCGCGCATCGGCCTGGGCGGCGTGGCCGCCACCCCGATCCGCGCCCTCGCCACCGAGGCCGCCCTGGAGGGCGAGCCCTGGACGGCTGAGGCCGTCGAGGCCGCGGCCCGGATCCTGCGGGCCGAGGGCACCCCCATGGACGACCACCGCGCCAGCGCGCTCTACCGCTCCGCGATGCTCGGCCAGAGCCTGAACAAGCTGTACGCGCAAACCACCGAGGCGGTGTCGTCATGAGCCAGTTGTCCGAGCGTCCCGAAAAGCCCGTCGTCGGGCAGTCGATGCCCCACGAGAGCGCGAACCTGCACGTCACCGGTGCGGCGCTCTACACCGACGACCTGGTGCACCGCACCAAGGACGTCCTGCACGCCTACCCGGTCCAGGTCATGAAGGCCCACGGCAGGATCACGGCGCTGCGCACCGAGCCGGCGCTCGCCGTACCCGGCGTGGTCCGCGTACTGACCGGGGCCGACGTGCCCGGGGTCAACGACGCCGGCATGAAGCACGACGAACCGCTGTTCCCCGACACGGTCATGTTCCACGGCCACGCGGTCGCCTGGGTGCTGGGCGAGAGCGTGGAGGCGGCCCGGCTCGGTGCGGCGGCCGTCGAGGTGGAGCTCGACGAACTGCCCTCCGTGATCACCTTGCGGGAGGCGATCGAGTCCGAGAGCTTCCACGGCGCCCGCCCCCGGATGCTGACCGGTGACGTGGACGCCGGTTTCGGGGACTCCGCGCACGTGTTCACCGGGGAGTTCCAGTTCTCCGACCAGGAGCACTTCTATCTCGAAACGCACGCGGCGCTCGCCCTGCTGGACGAGAACGGGCAGATGTTCATCCAGAGCAGCACCCAGCACCCCTCGGAAACGCAGGAGATCGTCGCCCACGTCCTCGGCCTGCACAGCCACGAGGTGACCGTGCAGTGTCTGCGGATGGGCGGCGGTTTCGGCGGCAAGGAGATGCAGCCGCACGGGTTCGCGGCCGTCGCCGCGCTCGGCGCCAAGCTCACCGGCCGGCCGGTTCGGGTACGGCTCAACCGGACCCAGGACCTGACCATGTCGGGCAAGCGCCACGGATTCCACGCCACGTGGAAGATCGGCTTCGACGCCGAGGGGCGCATCCAGGCCCTGGACGCCACCCTGACCGCCGACGGCGGCTGGAGCCTGGACCTGTCCGAGCCCGTCGTGGCCCGCGCGCTGTGCCACATCGACAACACCTACTGGATTCCCAACGCGCGCATCGCCGGCCGCATCGCCAAGACCAACAAGGTCTCCAACACGGCCTTCCGCGGTTTCGGCGGGCCCCAGGGCATGCTGGTGATCGAGGACATCATGGGCCGGTGCGCGCCGCTGCTCGGCCTGGATCCGATGGAGCTGCGCGAGCGCAACTTCTACCGGCGGGGCCAGTCGACGCCGTACGGGCAGCCCGTCCCCCACCCCGAGCGGATCTCCGCGATCTGGCAGCAGGTCCGGGACGACGCCGCGCTGGCCGAGCGGGGTCGCGAGATCGCGGCCTTCAACGCCGCGCACCCGCACACCAAGCGGGCGCTGGCGATGACCGGGATCAAGTTCGGCATCTCCTTCAACCTCACCGCCTTCAACCAGGCCGGTGCGCTGGTGCTGGTCTACAAGGACGGTTCCGTCCTGATCAACCACGGCGGCACCGAGATGGGGCAGGGCCTGCACACCAAGATGCTGCAGGTGGCCGCGACCACGCTGGGCATCCCGCTGCACAAGGTGCGCCTCGCCCCGACGCGCACGGACAAGGTGCCCAACACCTCGGCGACCGCCGCCAGTGCGGGCGCGGACCTCAACGGCGCGGCGGTGAAGAACGCCTGCGAGCAGATCCGCGACCGGCTGCTCCAGGTGGCCGGCACGCAGCTGGGTACGAACGCCTCGGACGTGCGCATCGTCGAGGGCGTCGCGCGCGCCCTGGGCGTCGACAAGGAGCTGGCCTGGGACGACCTGGTGCGCACCGCGTACTTCCAGCGGGTCCAGCTCTCGGCGGCCGGTTTCTACCGGACCGAGGGCCTGCACTGGGACGCGAAGGCGTTCCACGGCTCGCCGTTCAAGTACTTCTCGTACGGGGCCGCGGCGACCGAGGTGGAAGTGGACGGCTTCACGGGCGCGTACCGGATCCGGCGGGTGGACATCGTCCACGATGTCGGCGACAGCCTCTCCCCGATGATCGACATCGGTCAGGTCGAGGGCGGTTTCGTCCAGGGCGCGGGCTGGCTGACGCTGGAGGACATGCGCTGGGACTCCGGCGACGGCCCGAACCGCGGCCGTCTGCTGACCCAGGCCGCCAGTACGTACAAGCTGCCGAGCTTCTCCGAGATGCCCGAGGAGTTCAACGTCAGGCTGATGGAGAACGCCACCGAGGAGGGCGCGGTCTACGGGTCCAAGGCGGTCGGTGAGCCCCCGCTGATGCTGGCCTTCTCGGTCCGGGAGGCCCTGCGGCAGGCGGCCGCGGAGTTCGGGCCGGCCGGAACCAGTGTGGAGCTGGCCTCGCCGGCCACGCCGGAGGCGGTGTACTGGGCGATCGAAGGGGTCCGCAAGGGCGCTGTGCCCGGCGGCGGGCAGCCGGCCGGGGACAGTGGGGTCCCGGCCGGTGCCGGTGCCGATGCAAGCGCTTTGAGCCATGTCTGACATGAGCTGGGTCGCCGCGGTCGCGCGGTTGCGGGCACGCCGGGAACCCGGCGTGCTCGTGACCGTCGCGACCGTGCGCGGCCACGCGCCCCGCAAGGCCGGTGCCAAGCTCGTCGTGGGGCGGTCCGAGACCTGGGGGTCGATCGGCGGGGGCAACATCGAGGCCGTCGCCATCGACCGGGCGCGCGAGCTGTGCGGCGCGGCCGATCCGGAGCCGGAGCTGATGGAGTTCGCCCTGAACGACAAGGTGACCAGCCGGCACGGCGTGCAGTGCTGCGGCGGGGCCGTCACCGTACTGCTCGAACCGCTGCCGGTGGTGCAGGCGGTGGCGGTCTTCGGCGTCGGGCACGTCGGGCTGGAACTGGCGCGGATCCTGGCCCGCCAGGACCTCGACCTGCACCTCGTCGACAGCCGCTCCGACATGCTGACCGGGGAGCGGCTCGGGGTGCTGTCGGACGCGGTGGCGCAGGTGCACACGCACCACACCCCGCTGCTGCCGGAGACGGTGCTCGGGGAGCTGCCGCCCGGCACCCACGTCCTGATCATGACGCACGATCACGCCGAGGACGCCGCGCTGTGCGACGCCGCCCTGCGCACCGACGGTCTCGGTTCGATCGGTCTGATCGGCTCGTCCGCGAAGTGGGCGCGGTTCCGGCAGCGCCTGGCCGCGGAGGGCGGTCACGACGCCGGCACCATCGACCGGATCCAGACCCCGATCGGGCTGACCGAGATCACGGGCAAGGAGCCCGCGACGATCGCGGTGAGCGTCGCGGCGGACCTGCTGCGCACCTTCGAGCAGGACCGCCAGTGGGCGGTTCCGCACACCCTGGCCGAGGTGGTCTACCCGACGGCCGGCTCCCACCCCGGCTACGCGGCCACCAACCTCCAGACCGCAGGACCACGGGCGGAGGGACGCAGGGGCACGGAACGGCTCATGGAGATCGGCAACCGCGTCTTCGCCCAGTCC
>NZ_JBHXKA010000030.1:0-73049 GCF_042722885.1 Streptomyces sp. NPDC058401 | reverse complement strand
GTGCGGGTGGGCTGCCCTGCGGGGCCGGGTCCCCTACCCGCCCTTCCACCGTTCCGGGGGGGGGGGCCGGGCGGGCGGGGGGGACGCCGGCGGGGGGGGGGTGGGGGGGGGCCGGGGGGGTTGTTTACGCCCCCGGGGGGGCGGGGGGTAAACCCCGTGCCCCGGTCTACCGGGGGGGGGCCCGGGGACCGTACGGTACCCGCCGCCCCTCCTCGTACAGCGCTTCAAAGGCCTACTGGTGGGGCTTGACGGCCTTCTCGACCGGCTCCGAGCTCTTCGTCTCCACCGGCTTGCGCAGCGCGATGTTCAGCTCGCGCAGGCGGGACTCCTCCAGGATGGTGGGCGCGCCCATCATCAGGTCCTGCGCGTTGCCGTTGAGCGGGAAGGCGATGGTCTCGCGGATGTTCGGCTCGTCGGCGAGCAGCATGACGATGCGGTCCACACCCGGGGCGATGCCGCCGTGCGGCGGGGCGCCGAGGCGGAAGGCGCGGAGCATGCCGGCGAACTCGCGCTCGACGGTCTCGGCCTCGTAACCGGCGATCTCGAAGGCCTTCAGCATGACCTCGGGCTCGTGGTTGCGGATGGCGCCGGAGGACAGCTCGATGCCGTTGCAGACGATGTCGTACTGCCACGCCAGGATGTCGAGCGGGTCCTTCTCCTCCAGGTCCTTCATGCCGCCCTGCGGCATGGAGAACGGGTTGTGGGAGAAGTCGATCTTGCCGGTCTCCTCGTCCGCCTCGAACATCGGGAAGTCGACGATCCAGCAGAAGCGGAAGACGTCCTCCTCGAACTGTCCGGCGCGCTTGGAGGCCTCGACGCGGACGCCCGCCATGATCTTGGAGACCTCGTCGAACTCGCCCGCGCCGAAGAACACGGCGTGACCGGCGGCAAGTCCCAGGCGCTCGGTGAGGACCTTGACGTTCTCCTCGGTGAGGAACTTGGCGATCGGGCCGGTCAGCCCGCCGTCCTCGCCCACGCGGACCCAGGCCAGGCCCTTGGCGCCGAGCGAGATCGCGTACTCGCCGAGGCCGTCGAAGAACTTGCGCGGCTGGGCGGCGGTGTCCGGGACGGCCAGGGCGCGCACGTGCTTGCCGGCGAACGCCTTGAACTCCGAGCCCTCGAACACGTCGGTGATGTCGACGAGCTCCAGCTTGGACCGCAGGTCGGGCTTGTCGTTGCCGTACTTCATCATCGACTCGCGGAAGGGGATCCGCGGGAACGGCGAGGTGACCGGGCGGCCCTTGCCGAACTCGGTGAAGATCTCCGTCATCAGCCGCTCGATGGGCTGGAAGACGTCCTCCTGCTCGACGAAGGACATCTCGACGTCGAGCTGGTAGAACTCGCCCGGCGAACGGTCGGCGCGGGCGTCCTCGTCGCGGAAGCAGGGCGCGATCTGGAAGTACCGGTCGAAGCCGGAGATCATCAGCAGCTGCTTGAACTGCTGCGGCGCCTGCGGGAGCGCGTAGAACTTGCCCGGGTTCAGGCGGGACGGGACCACGAAGTCACGGGCGCCCTCGGGGGAGGTCGCGGTGAGGATCGGGGTAGCCATCTCGTTGAAGCCGAGGGCCACCATCTTGGAGCGGATGGAGGCGATGACGGCCGAGCGCAGCATGATGTTGCGGTGCATGCGCTCGCGGCGCAGGTCGAGGAAGCGGTACTCCAGACGGCGCTCCTCGTTCACCCCGTCGTCCGTGTTGATGGTGAAGGGCAGCGGGGCGGCGGCGCCGAGCACCTCGACCGCGGTGACCTCGACCTCGATGTCGCCGGTGGCGAGCTCGGGGTTGACGTTGTCCGCACCGCGGGAGACGACCTTGCCGTCGATGCGGACGACGGTCTCCTTGGTGACGCTGCTGAGCGCCTCGTTCGCGGCCGTGCCGGGACGGGCGACGAGCTGCGTGATGCCGTAGTGGTCACGCAGATCGATGAAGAGGATGCCGCCCAGGTCTCGACGATTGTGCAGCCAGCCGCTCAGCCGGACGTCGGAGGCGACGTCGGAGGCACGAAGCTCGCCGCACGTGTGGGACCTGTACCGATGCATCAGTCATCCAGTTCTACGTGATACCAGGGTGGATTCAACCGTCCCAAGGTTACCGTCCGGGGCGGGAGCCCGTGCGGGGCCGCCCGCGGGCCGCCCACGTGGCCGCTCGCCGGGGTGGTGAACAGGCACGTCAGCCGTATGACCTGTAAAGATGACCGAGTGCGCACAGAGGACGTCCTGGCCGCCATCGCGACCGGCTTGTGGCGATGGGACAACGCCTCCGGGACGGTCACCCTCGACAGCGAGGCCGCCCGGCTGCTCGGGCTGCCCGCCGAGCCCGCCCAGCTGCCCGAGGTCGCCGTGCGCTCGCGCTTCCACCCGGTGGACTGGAACGAGATCAACGGCATCGTGAACCTCGCGGTCGCCGAGGGCACCCTCGCCGAGGCCCGGCTGCGGATCATGGACGAGGACGGGCGCGTGCTGCGCACCGTGCGCAGCCGCTCGAAGCCGCTGGAGAACCGCTCCGCGGACGGCCGCGTCGACTACGAGCTGATCGGCACGATCCAGGAGATAGCCGAGGCCCAGCCCGGCACCACGGCCGTGCACACCCCCATCACCGGCGACTGGCGCCGCTCGCGCGAGGCGTTCCTGCTGGACGCCGGCCGGGCGCTGGCCGAGGCCCGCTCCACCGCCGAGGTGCTGCGGGTGGCGGCCTCGCTGTCCATGCCCGGGTTCATCCCCGACGGGCTGGCCGTCTTCGGCGTGTCCGGCGACCGGCTGTCGATCATCGGGCACCACGGGCACGATCCCGGGGACGAGGGCCCCTTCGCGGACATGCCGCTGCAGACGGACTACCCGGCCGCGGAGGTCGTCCGTACCGGCCGGGCGATCTACCTCCCCAGCCCCGAGGACTACAAGCGGCGCTTTCCGGCCACCTGGCCGCTCGCCCAGCGCTTCGGCCGGATCTCCTGGGCCTTCCTGCCGCTGATCGTCGCGGGACGCACCATGGGCGCCTGGATGGCCGCGTTCAAGCACCCGGTGTCCTTCTCCCCCGACGAGCGCTCCGTCCTGACCACGGTGGCCCGGATGCTCGCGCAGGCGCTCCAGCGCGCCGGAGTGGCCGAATCCGAGCGGGAGCTCACCACGGGCCTCCAGCGCTCGATGATGCCGCAGCTCGGCCCCGAGATCCCCGGGATGACCCTCGCCGCGCGCTACGTGCCGACCGGCGGCGGGCTCCAGGTCGGCGGCGACTGGTACGACATGATCCCGCTGCCTTCGGGACGGTTCGCGCTGGTCATCGGCGATGTCCAGGGACACGACGTCCGGGCCGCCGGCCTCATGGGCCAGCTCCGGATCGCGGTGCGCG
Source organism: Streptomyces sp. NPDC058401 (assembly GCF_042722885.1). NCBI lineage: Bacteria > Bacillati > Actinomycetota > Actinomycetes > Kitasatosporales > Streptomycetaceae > Streptomyces > Streptomyces sp. NPDC058401. The sequence goes on along the minus strand of NZ_JBHXKA010000030.1, from coordinate 69,705 downwards.
CGTACGCCTCCGAGGGCCACCGGCCCGACGCGGTGCTCTCGCGCGCCTCCCGGTTCCTGGCGGGCCTGTGCTCGGAGCAGGACACCGCCGCGGACCCGGGCAAGGGCGGCGGCATGGGCGGCGGGGGCATGGGCGGCCCGGACTCCGACTTCCAGAGCCCGCGCTTCGCCACCTGCCTCTACGTGGAGTGCGATCCGGCGACCGGCCTGCTGGAGGTGGCCCGCGCCGGGCACCCCGACCCGGCGGTGCGGATGGCCGACGGCACCGTCCTGATGCGGCCCACGGCCGGCGGGCTGCCGCTCGGCATCGTGCCGGACACCGACTACCCGACGACCCGGTTCACCCTGGAACCCGGCGAGACGATGATGCTCTGCACCGACGGGCTGATCGAGACGGGCGGGCACGACCTCGACACGGGCTGGGCGCGGCTGCGGGCCATCCTGGAATCGCAGACCCCCTACGCCGCCGAGGACGCGGACCCGGAGCCGCGCCACCTGGAACGGCTGGCCGACCTGCTGGTCCAGGCGGTGCACGGCCCGTCCTCGCACCACACCACCGGCCCGCTGGCCGACCGGCGCGAGGACGACATCGCCGTCGTGCTGCTCTGCCGCGAGGGCGAGGGCTGCGGCTGCGAGACCCCGCTGCTGCACCCCTCGCGGCCGGCCCGGCGCACCATGACGACCGTCGCCCAGGCCGAGCCGGAGCGGGTCGCGGGCGTCCGCCAGCAGATCCGGGAGCTGCTGCACGACTGGGCGGACCCGGAGCAGCTCGACGCCGCGGTGCTGATGGTCTCCGAGATGGTGACGAACGTACTGGTCCACACGGACGGGGACGCCCTGCTCATCGCCGAGGCGGTGGGCGAGCTCGGCGCGCGCCGGCTGCGGGTGGAGGTGGCGGACGCCTCCGACGAGCTGCCGCACAAACGCCATCCGGGGGAGATGGCGTCGAGCGGGCGGGGCGTCCTGCTGCTGGAGATGCTGGCGGACGACTGGGGCGTCGACCCGCGCGGCGAGGGCAAGTCCACGTGGTTCGTACTGAACGAACGTTCCAAACCCGATTCCGACCCGCTGGAGTGAGCTCCGGGCGGCGGGCCCCCGGCGTGTTTGTATGAGCCGTGCCGACAACTCCCCTGCTGCCCGAGCCCGTACGCCGACTCGCCGCCTGGTGCGTCGTCGTCCTCCTCGCCACCGCCGTCCTCGCGCTCGTCGTATGGCTGTGCGCCGTCTTCCGTACGGTGGTCACGCCCGTGCTGCTCGCCGTGCTCGGCACGGCCCTGCTCGGGCCGATGCACCGGCGGCTGGTCTCCATGGGGGTCAACCGCTCGCTCGCCGCCGCCCTCACCTGCCTCACCGTGGCCGCCGTGGTCGGCGGCGCCGGCTACATCGTGGTCCTCGCGCTCATCGAGACCGGCGACCAGATCGTCGACTCCCTGCGGAAGGCCGGTGCGGACCTCGCGAAGCACTTCGGGGCGCTCGGCACCTCCCTGGAGGACGTGGCCGAGAACTCCAAGGACCTGCTCACCAAGTTCGGCGGAACGGCCGCCTCGGGCGTGGTCACCGGGCTCAGCGTGGTCGCCACGATGCTCGCGACGGCCCTGCTGGCCATGGTGCTGATCTTCTTCTTCCTCCGCGACTCCGACCGGGCCGTGACCACCCTGCGCTCGCTGGTGCCGACCCGCTCGGGCGACCTGATGGAGGCGATGGGGCGGCGCGCGTACGGGGCCGTCGAGGGCTTCATGCGCGGAACCACCTTCGTGGCCCTGGTCGACGCCGTCCTCATCGGCGCGGGCCTGCTGATCCTGCGGGTCCCGGGCGCCGTGGGGCTGGCCGCCCTGGTGTTCGTGACCGCCTACATCCCCTACCTCGGCGCCTTCCTCTCCGGCGCCGTGGCCGTCCTCGTCGCCCTCGCCGACCGCGGCTGGGTGATCGGCCTGTGGGCGCTGGGCGTGGTGCTGGCCGTCCAGATGATCGAGGGGTACATCCTCCAGCCCATGGTGCAGAGCCGCACCGTGCAGATGCACCCGGCGGTGGTGATGCTCTCCATCACCGCCGGCGCGAGCGTCGCCGGCATCCTCGGCATGCTCCTGGCCGTACCCCTGACCGCGGCCTTCTTCGGGGTGGTCAGGGAACTGAAGTCCCGCTACACGGCGGAGGCCTGAGGCCCGGTCGGCTCTGAGGTCCGGTCAGCCGGTGACCCGGGGTCCGGTCAGCCGGTGAAGGCGTCCGGGCCGCCCGGCTCGGTCTCGATGGCCCGGCGGTCGAAGATCAGCATGCCGAGGAAGAACAGGCCGCCGAGCAGGAGCAGGCCCACCACGATCACCACGGAGACCAAGGCCTCCTTCGGGGTCACCAGGACGAACAGCGCGATGAGCGTCCACAGCAGTGCGCAGACGGCGACCGGCAGTTCGAAGCGTCCCAGGTCGAAGGCGCCCTTCTTGCGGCTCAGGCGTCCGCGCACCGCCAGGTAGAGCACGATGGTCGCGCCGTAGGTGACCGCGGGGAGGATGGTGGAGGCCGTGATCAGCTCCAGCAGCGCGGCGCCCGGCAGCGCCACCATCAGGGCGACGCCCAGGGCGAAGACCAGCACGGTCGCCGGGATCGGCGTCCTCGTACGGGGGTTGACCCGCCGCATCAGCCGGTGGGCGGGGAAGCGCGCGTCGCGCGACATGGCGAAGACGAGCCGCGAGCAGGAGACCATCACCACGATCCCGGCGCCGAAGAACGCGATGCTGATCGCGACCAGCAGCGTCCGCTCCGTCACCGCACCGAGCTGGTCCCGCATGATCGCCGCGACCGGTGAGCCCTCGGCGCTGACGCGGGGGATGTCGTCGATCGCCACGGTGAGCGTGATCAGGAACAGCATGCCGAGGATCCCGGCCGCCACGACCGACCCCACGATCGCGCGCGGAACGGTACGGAACGGGTCCTTGGCCTCCTCGGCCAGGTTCGCCGCCGAGTCGAAGCCGACGAGGGTCGCGAGCCCCATGATCATCGCGAGCATCAGCCCGCCGCCGACCGAGAAGTAGCCGGGGGTGTTCTCGACGACACCGCGCGAGGTGAGGTTGCCGACCGCGCCGTCGCCCGTGACGGCCACGGCGATGACGAGCGCGATCGCCACCACCACGACCAGTGCCAGTTCGAGCCCCACCGCGACCGTGTTGATCAGACTGACGAGACGCGTGGACGCCACGGCCAGCACGGTCTGGACGAGCAGCACCACCAGGGTGATCAGGCGCGCGGTGCCCTCGTCCGGCGCGAGGCCGACGAGCGGCATGAAGGCCTGGCTGGCGAGCGCGTTGTCGACCGCCACCACGCCGATCGCCAGGTAACAGAAGGTCAGCCACCCGAACCACCAGCCGATCTGCGGGCTGGCCAGCCGCGAGGCCCACTGGTACGAGGACCCGCTGAGCGGGATGCGGGCCGCGAACTGGGCGACCACCAAAGCCACCAGGGTCTGCCCCACCGCGGCGACGATCCACAGCCAGATCCCGACCGGACCGGCGGTCACCAGGACCTCGTCGAAGGTCGCGAAGATGCCGACCGCCACCGAGATGAACGCGAACGAGATCGCGAACACCTGGAAGGAGCCGAGCGTCCGCTTCAGCTCCTGCCGGTAGCCGCCGGCCTCGACGGATCCCGCGTCACCCTGGGCATCGGACGACGACTCCACCACTGCGGCCACCTCGTCTTGCGGACCCCCTCCGGCGCTCGGGGCACACCGCGGGCAGGGGCTCGATCAGTGCACCATTTTGGCCGTCTGCGACACCTATGTCCCGCCCGACTCACGAGGGCGGCGGCGCGGATGCCGATCGGATGCCGCTCGGATGCCGATCGGGCCCCGCGTCAGTAGAGGGTCCCCATCGCGGCGCGGACCTCGGCCAGGGTGGTCTCGGCGACCGCGTTCGCGCGCTCGTTGCCGCGCCGCAGGACCTCCCGTACGTGGCCTCGGTCGGCCGCCAGCTCCGTACGGCGGGCCCGCAGCGGGGCCAGGTGTTCGTTGACGGCCTCGGTGACACCGCCGCCGACTCCGGGGTGGACACCGGGATCCTGACGGCGCACGCCGACCTCTACCGGCGCGGGGTCGCCGCCGGCTTCGGCGCCGACAGCAGCTCGCGGCTGGTCAGTCTGCTGCAGGGGGCGGCGCCGACAGCCTGAGGGCGGCGGGGACTTCCCGGTCCTCCAGGGGGTGCCAGGTGTTTCCGGCCTGGGCCGTGAGCACGATCAGGGCCGCCACGAAGACGAGGGAGGCCAGCACGAAGGAGCCCCCCACGACACCGGGGTCGGCCGGGTCGGTGGCGCGCAGGAGGAAGAAGGCGTGGACGGCGGGGGCCGCCGCGCCGATGCCGTAGGCCCACAGGGCCGCCTGATGACCGAAGGGGCTCATGTGGAGACGGGCCGCCGGGACCAGGGCGAAGAGCTCGTCCAGGTGGGTCCGGACGGCCTCCTGGAATCCCGGATCCGCGCCGTCGACGCCGAAGCGGGACCGGCGCCCGTCCGGCGCGTACCAGTGGAGCGCGCGGAACCCCGCGGCGGTGACCGGATGGGCCGGCCCGGCCGCCGCCTCCGCGGACTCCGGACCGTCACCGTCACCGTCACCGTCACCGTCGGGCAGCGCGCGCTCCTCCTGTAGCAGCCGGAGGGCCACGGCCGACGCCCGGTGGGAGTTGCGTGCCAGCCGGTCGGGCTGGTGGTTCCGCGCGCACAACGGCTCGGCGGCGCCCAGCAGTTCCGCGTGGTAGGCGTCGAGCTCCGGCAGGGCCCGCACCTGCCGGACGATCCGGGCCTCCACCGAACGCCGCCACAGCCGGAGCAGTCCGAACGCGATGTTCACCGCCGCCAGCGAGACCAGACAGGTCGTCAGCATCCCCATGGGGACGACGATCCGCGACGGACTCGCGGCCCGCAAGAGCCCCGGCAGCTCTCAGCGGCGCAGGGCCTCCGCCGGCTGGATGCGGGCGGCGCGCCATGCGGGGTAGAGGCCGGCGACGAGGCCCGTCACCAGACCGATGACCGGTGCGGCCGCCGCCGTCGCCGGGTGGATCACCGGGGTCCAGTCGCGGACCACGGCGACGAGGACCACGGTCAGGACCCCCAGGGAGGTCCCGACGAGGCCGCCGAGCGCGCCGAGCGCGCCGGATTCCGCGAGGAACTGCACGGTGATGTGGCGGCCGCGGGCGCCCAGGGCCCGGCGCAGGCCGATCTCCCCCGTGCGTTCCAGGACGGCGACCAGGGTGGTGTTGGCGATGCCGACGGCGCCGATCACCAGGCAGATGGCGGCCAGCAGGAGGAACAGCCGGTTCAGGTCGTCGCCGACCTGGCCCCGCAGCATCTTGGGGTTGGGCGGCGGCACGACCTTGAAGTACTCCGGGTGGTCGGGGCGCAGCGCCGTCGGGGCCAGCTGCCCGATCTGCTGGGCCGCACCGAGCCTGGTCGCGACCAGCATCCGCGCTCCGCCGGGGCCGGGTCCGCCCCAGATCCGTTCCGCCGTGGTGCGGGGCACGACGACCGACAGCAGCAGGTCGGCCTTGCGGTCCGTGTCGGCGACGATGCCGATGACGGTGAACGGCCGGCCGCCGATGAAGATCGCCGGGCTGGTCTCCAGCGTGGTGATGCCGAGCCGGTCGGCGACCGCCGTGCCGATGACGGCCACCGGCGCCTGCTGGTCGGAGGCGAAGGCGTCGTAGAGCCTTCCCTCGGCCAGCCGGGCGCCCGCGGCGGCGAGCACCCCGGGCGAGGCGGCCACGACGTCGGTACTGGACGGGCCGCCGCCGTCCCCGGCCACGGCGGAGGAGCGTACGGCCTCCTCCGCCGAGAGCCTGACCGGCCAGAACACCCCTGCGCGCTCGACCCCGTTGAGCCGCTCGATCCGTGCGTCGGCGTCCGCCGGGAAGGCGGGCCCGGCGAACTCGTTCCGTTCGTTGGCGACGTCCTCGACGGTCACCTCGGTCGCGCTGAGCGCGTTGAACCGGGTGTCGATCTGCGAAGAGGTGGTGGCGGTCAGCCCGAGGATCGCCACGAACGTGCCCACGCCCAGCACCGTGCCGAGCGCGGTCAGCGCAGAGCGGCCGGGCCGCTGGAGCATCCCGGCGAGGGACTCGGAGAGCACGTCGCGCCAGCCGAACACGGACGGCCGGATACGGCTGTCACGCCGTACACGCCTCACGCGGCTCACACGCCTCACGTGGCCACCTCGGACGCCGACGTCTCGGACACGGCCGCCTCGGACACGCTCAGCACCCCGTCCCGGATCGTCACCGTGCGCTTGGCGCGGGCGGCGACGAGCGGATCATGGGTGATGACCAGGACCGTCATGCCGTCCGCGTGCAGCCTCTCCAACAGGGCCAGTACCGCATCGGCGTTCGCCGTGTCGAGGTTGCCGGTCGGCTCGTCGCACAGCAGCAGGGAGGGCCGGGTCACCAGCGCGCGGGCGATGGCCACCCGCTGGCGTTCCCCGCCGGACAGCCGCGTGGGCAGCGCGTCGACGCGGTGGCCGAGGCCCACCTGCTCCAGCGCACGGCGGGCCCGGGTACGCCGCTCCCGGCGCGGGGTGCCGTCGTAGACGAGGGCGAGCGTGACGTTCTCCAACGCGCTGCGCTGGGGCAGCAGATGGAAGGACTGGAACACGAAGCCGATGCGCAGTCCGCGCAGCGCGGTGCGGTCGGCGTCCCGGAGCGTGCCGGTGTCGATGCCGTCCAGGAGGTACGTTCCGCCGCTGGGGGCGTCCAGCAGTCCGACGATGTTGAGGAACGTGGACTTCCCGGAACCCGACGGACCGACGACGGCGACGAACTCGCCCCGCCCGACGGTCAGATCGCACGCCCGGAGGGCGGCCACGGGAGGCGGACCGGGATAGGTCAGCCCGATCCCGCGGAACTCGATGACCGGCTCGGACTCCGCCCTGCTCCCGCTCCCGCTCCCGCTCGCGCTCCTGCTCCCGCTCCCGCTCCCGCTCACGGGGTGGTCTTCTCGCGGGCCACTCCGGTGATCACCCGGTCGCCGGTCGCCAGTGAGCCGTCCGCCACGGGCGTGACGGCCACGAACCCGTCCCCCGCGGTCCCCGTCCGTATCTCCACCCGGCGCCGCTCCCCGCTCTCGGCGAGCACGGTCACGGTGGTCCGGCCGTCGGCCCCGGAGCTGATCGCCGTGATCGGTACGACGAGCGAGGCGCCGTCCGTCGAGGCCGCGGTGACGGTGACGCGTACGTCCTGGCCGGTCAGCTCCGCCTTCAGCGGCGCACTGGGGGTGATCTCCACGAGCCACCCGGTCGCGCCCTGACCGCCGACCGGCGCGGGCGCGTCCGCGCCGCCCGGCGCCTGTCCGGACGGGGCGCCGGCCACGGAGGGCTTGTCGGAGACGAGCGTGACCTCGCCCTTCGCGGACAGGCCGGTCACCTCGGAGTAGATCTCGGCCGCGCGGCCGGGCCGTACGAGGTCCTTCTGGTGCTCGGGGACGCGGGCCTGCACCACCAGCTTCCCGGCGGACACCGTCATGGCGGTACCGGTCGCCTCGGCGCCCACCTTCGCGGCCACCGAGTCCACCCGGGCCGGGAAGCTCTGCAGGAACACCACCTCGGCCGCGGGCAGTTTCGGCCCGGCGACCGCCTCCGCGGCAGTGAGCTTCTTCTTCGCCTCGGCCAGGTCCTCCTGCGCCCTGCGCACGGCCTTCGCGCCGTCGCGGGCCGCGCCGGCCGCCGGCTCCTCGCCCGGCTTGGCGCCCGGCTTTGCGCTCGGCCCGGCACCCGGCCTGGTCGCCTGCGCCTGCGCGCTCCGGGCGTCTTCCAGCGCCCGCTGGGCGTCGGTGACCTGGCTCCGGGCCTCCTCGACGGGATCGCCCTCGGCACCGTTCGCGGAGACCGGGGCGTAGCCCACCGCCTTGTAGAAGGAGGTGAGCGCGGCCTTCGTCCCGGGGCCGAAGCTGCCCGCGGGGTCCGGAGCCGAGGAGTGACCGAGTGCCTTCAGCGCCTTCTGCAGCTGGGCGATGTCGTCGCCCGTGGCTCCCGGCACCAGGTCGCGGTAGACGGGCAGGCTGCCCTCCAGGACGAACACGGGCCGCCCGGACACCTCCATCAGGACCTGTCCCGCCTGGACCGTGTCCCCCGGCCGCACCCGCATCTTGGTGATCACGGGCCGCGCGGCGCCCGTCCCGGCGGACACCTGGGGTATCACCTCGACCGTCTGGCCCGCGACGACCTGGCCGCGGGTGATGACGGACGACGTGAGCACCCGGTGTTCCACCGTCGCGGTCAGCACATCGGCCCGCGGTGCCGCGGCCTCCGCGGCGGCCTGCGCCGGGGACTTCACCACCAGCGCCGCGCCCATCCCCCCGAGGGTGGTCAGTACGGCGCCCACCGCGACGGCCGCCACCCACCGTCGACGCCCGGACGCACCGCGCGCCCCCGCTTCGGGCAGGCCCGGCGCCGGGAGGTCCTGCTGGGCCACTTCGAGCGCCGTACCCGGCTCCGGAAGGCCCGGCTGGGCCACTTCGAGCGCGTTACCCGGCTCCGGAAGGCCCGGCTGGGCCACTTCGAGCGCCGCACCCGTGTCCTGCGCCATCCAAGTCCCCCTTCGCATGGCGGGTTTGAGCGGATCAGCCGCCGAGAATCCCGACGGCCGCACCGGACGGCGTGCACGCCACCGCCGCGACTCCGCGCGCGGCCGGTCGAACGAGCACGGAGACTCCGATGAGCGTCGGGGGGATCGAGCCGGCACGGGCGCTCCGGCCTCGCCCGGCGGATCCGCCAGAGGCGACCGGGGCATGAGTCTGCCGGCGCCTTCCCGGGCCGAGCGCCCAAAGAATAGGTCGTGTGCGCGGGTACGTCCACCGTCCCACCAGCGCTGGACGATCAAGTTCCGGCCATGATCAATTCGATGAAAGCAGAGCCGACTTGAGCCGAGGCCCCGCCTCGCGACACGGCGAAGCCCCGGGCCGGTGGCCAGGGGCTTCGCCGTACGTGGAGCGGGTTCGGGACCCGGGGCTCGCACCCCGGGTTCGATGTCAGTCCTCCGCGGCCTCGCCCGCGCCGCGGTGACCGAGGCCGGTGCGCTCGGTGGTGGGGATGCGGCCCAGCCGGCCGGCCTGGAAGTCGTCGAACGCCTGCTGGAGTTCGTGCTTGCTGTTCATCACGAACGGTCCGTAGTGCGCCATCGGCTCCCGGATCGGCTGCCCGCCGAGCAGGACGATCTCCAGCGCGGGGGCGTTGGAGTCCTGGCCCTCGTCCGCGCGCAGGGTCAGCGAGCCGCCCTCGCCGAAGACCACGGTCTGCCCGGTGTGGACCGGCCGCCGGTCCTCGCCGACCGAGCCGCGCCCGGCCAGGACGTACGCCAGGGCGTTGAAGTCCTCGCGCCACGGGAGGGTGATCTGCGCGCCGGGTGCGACCGTCGCGTGGATCATCGTGATCGGGGTGTGGGTGATGCCGGGGCCCTGGTGGCCGTCCAGCTCACCGGCGATGACGCGGAGCAGGGCGCCGCCGTCCGGGGTGGAGAGCAGCTGGACCTGGCCGCCGCCGATGTCCTGGTAGCGCGGGGGCATCATCTTGTCGGAGGCGGGGAGGTTCACCCACAGCTGGAGGCCGTGGAAGAGTCCGCCGGACACGACGAGCGACTCCGGCGGGGCCTCGATGTGCAGCAGGCCGCTGCCGGCCGTCATCCACTGGGTGTCGCCGCCGTTGATGACGCCGCCGCCGCCGTTGCTGTCCTGGTGGACGAAGGTTCCGTCGATCAGGTAGGTGACGGTCTCGAAGCCGCGGTGGGGGTGCCACGGGGTGCCCTTGGGCTCGCCCGGGGCGTACTCCACCTCGCCCATCTGGTCCATCATGATGAACGGGTCGAGGTACTGGTAGTTGATCCCGGCGAACGCACGGCGCACCGGGAATCCCTCGCCCTCGAAGCCACCCGGGGCGGTCGTGACGGCCAGCACCTTGCGGGCGGTCGTCTCCTGGGCCGGCTCCCCGACGCGCGGGAGCGTCAACGGGTTCTCCACAGTCACTGCAGGCATGGTCGGAACCTCCTTCTGGCGTCGAGTTTAGTTGAAACCCGAACTTTCTGCCACCCGCCAGAACAGAGCAGACCCCGGGGGAATTCCCCCGGGGTCTCAGGTTCTCTCGGCGACGCGCTCGGCGCGCGTTTCCGTCAGTCGCAGCTGGGGTGGAAACGGCACCAGTGGGCGGGTGCCGCCTCGGCCGGGGCCGCGGCGAGGGCGCCCACGCCCATCGCCAGGGCCACGGTCGCCAGCACGGCGGCGACCTTCGAGCGGAGCGCCTTGCGGGTGGTGGGAGTCGTACGGGTCATTGCTGCCTCCTCATGTCGGGATCCGGAGCGGGATCCGGAGCGGGCTCGGGATCGGGATCGTTACGGCCCGACGAAGATCGAGTTGATCGGCGAGAGGTTCACGTTGACGGCTTCGTCCTGGTAGAGCGGGCCGTACCAGGTGCCGCCCCCGCCGTATCCCGTGCAGAACCACGCCCGCCAGCCGCCGGTCTGGTTGTTGAGCACGTAGTGGTAGCCCTCCTGGCCGCTCAGGTCATGGGCCTTGTTCGCGCTGAACCGGTGCGACGGCCGGTCGTTGTTCCACCCGGCACCCTCCGGGTAGATGCACACGGAGCCCGAGGGGCACCCGTGCACCGTCACGCCCGACGCCGCGGCGGGCGATGCCGCCAAGACCCCCGTACCCAGCGCCATCACCCCCGTGGCCGCAACTGCCGCGAGCTTCGTGCGTAAGGACGTACGTGACATCACAGTCCCCCTGTCAGTAGGAGCGGGGCCCTGCGACCTCCCCGCAGCACTGATGTTCCGGGCCCGCGGCCTGCGCCGCGATCCTTTCGGGTACCGCCGAAACCTGCGCTCGGTCCCGGGACAACCAGAGGCCCCGGACGGGCGTCCTCATGATCAATACGGACGGACCGCCGCACGCCGCACGACAGGAGCTCCATCAGTGACCAGCTCGCCGCAGGAGGCCGACGGCACACCGCAGCCCGGCGCGGAGGTGACCACCGAGCCCGCGACCCCGCGGGCCGCGCTCGCCGCGCTGGGCTGGTCCGCCGCCGTCACGGCCGTGGTCGTGGCCGTCGGGTACGCCTTCTACCGGTGGCCGGCCACCGGCCTTCCGCTGGAACCCCTCCCCGGCCCGCCGTGGCCCTACCTCGCCACCTGGGGCGTCCTCTGCCTGGCCTGCTGCCTGCTGCTGCGCTGGTCGACGGGGTTCAAGGGCCTGGAGGGCGGCGCCCAGGCCATCGGCGCCCTGTCCGTCGGGGGCATCCGGACCTCCCTGGCCCACCGCCCCGACCCCGCCCTCCTGTGGACGTACGGCGCCCTCGCCCTGGCAGTGGCCGCGGTGGCGGCGGTCTTCTGGCGGCTCCGCCGCCGCTCCTGAAACCCGGCGGAGCACAGCCGAAGCGCTCAGCGCACAGCCGAAGCGCTCAGCCGCCGCTGTGGAGGAGGTCCACGCCCAGCGCCGTCGCCGAGTGCAGGACCGCCTTGCCGTCGCGGGCCGTGGTGATCAGGCCCGCCGCGCGCAGGGTGCGGGTGTGCTCCGAGACCGACGGGAGGCTGATGTCCAGGTCACGGGCCAGCTCCGAGGTGGTCCGCTGCTCGATCAGCAGCTGGAGGACCGCGGCCCTGGTCCGCCCCAGCAGCGCGTCCAGCGCGCCTTCCGCCCGGTCCGGGGACACCAGCGGCAGGGGGGTCATCGCCGGGTAGAGGAGTACGTACGTCCCGTCCGGGTGGTCGTCCAGCAGCGGGCGGCCCGTCCAGAACGGCGAGGGCATCAGGACGAGCCCGCGCCCGCCGAGGCGGACCTCGTAGTCCGGCGGCCGGTCCACCTCGAAGACCAGGCCCGACCAGTCGGCCGCCGCGTGCGTGCTCGCCAGGCAGGCCTTGATCCCGTGCGCGGCCAGCAGCCGGGTCCGCCAGGCCACGTCCGCCTGGAAGGACTGCCGGATCCGCGGCCACTGCGGGGCGATCAGCACCTCGTACGCGGACCGGATCGCCGAGTCGAGCTGCTCCCAGGCCTCCCGGTCCTGCCCCCACAGGGCGCGCAGCCACGACGGGGACCCGGGCGCGCGGGTGGCGGCGCGGGCCAGCCCCTCCGGGGTGAGGAACGGGACCCGTTCCCGTATGACGCTGAGGCCCTCCTCCAGGCTCCGCGCGTACGGCTCCACGAAGTGGGGATTGTCGCCGTCGGGCCGCAGGAGGTCGAAAAGCGGCCGCACCCGCCCCGGCAGCTCCTGCGCGGCAAGGCTTCGCCAACGGCCGAAAACCGCCTGCTGATCCGTACGCTGCGCCGCGACGAGCGCGAGGGCCAGCTCCACCAGGGGCAGCGGCTCGCTCGCGAAGGTGACGTTGAGCAGGTCCTCGGCCTCGAAGTGCACGCGCAGCATGTCCGCCCCGGGCCGTTCCGTGGTTAGCCGTACATGCGGCGCATGGCGTAGTCGACCATCTGCTCGACCGCCTTCGCGTCGAAGACCATCCGGTGGTCGCCCTCCATGTCGAGGACGAAGCCGTACCCGGTGGGCAGCAGGTCGATCACCTCGGCGCCGGTGATCACGAAGTACTTGGACTCCTTGCCGGCGTACCGGCGCAGCTCCTTGAGCGTGGTGAACATCGGAATGACCGGCTGCTGCGTGTTGTGCAGCGCGAGGAAGCCCGGGGTGTCCCCGCGCGGGCAGTAGACCTTCGAGGAGGCGAAGATCTGCTGGAAGTCCTCGGCGGACAGCGACCCGGTCGTGAAGGCGCGCACCGCGTCCGCGAGGGAGGGCGGCGAGGGCTCGGGGTACAGCGGCTGCTGTTGCTGCTGCGCGTAGCCCTGCTGGGGCTGGGCGTAGCCGCCCTGCTGCCCCGCGCTCACGTTCTGGTCATAGCCGTACATGGCCCGAAGCCTACCGAGGCGGCGGCCTCCGGGTGCGTCGAGTTCCGGTCAGTGGGACTTCAGCCCCTGCACGAAGCCCGCCCACGCGGGGGCCCCCACGACCATGACTGGCCCGGAGCGCCACTTGGTGTCCCGAACCGGGACCAGCCCGGTGACGCCGTCCGCGACCTCGACGCAGTCGCCCTGATCGCCGTTGGTATAGGTGCTGGTCCTCCAGACGGCGTTGCTCAAGTCAGTCCCGCTGTATGCCATTTCGGAGTTCCTCGGCTGTCGATTCGATCAGGTCGAGGGACGCCTCAGATGGCAGTGCGGCGGCCCTGAGCCGATCGTATGCCTTGCGATATCGCTTCACGATGGCCGGATCATCGATGACTTGCCCGGAGTACGGGCCCTCGGTGTACATGATCGGCGGCTCGTCATCGAACTCCATGAGCTTGATCGACTGCGCCATGAACGGGCTCACGGGGGCGTTCCACAGAAGGATCTGTGGAACGACCCGGCGGCGCCGGGCCAGCGCCGCCACGTGGTCCAGCTGCTCCGCCATCTCCCGGGGCGGAAGCAACGGACTGCGCAGCAGCGGCTCGTGCAGGATCACCCAGTACTCCGGCCGCTGAGGATCGTCGAAGAGCCGACCTCGGCGCAATCGGTTCCGGACCTTGGTGTCCACCATTTCCGGCAGGTCCAGTGGGTGCGTGGTGTTCGCGATCGCGCGAGTGTAGGGACCCGTGTGCAGCAGTCCGGGGATGAGCGCATTGGCCCACTCCTCGATGGACCGCGCCCGCTTCTCGGCTTCGGCGACCGGCGCGAAGTACTCGGCATGTCCGTCCAGGCGTGCCTTGCGAACGTCCTCACAGCCTCGGGAGAAGAGCCCGTCGGTCTTCAGGAACTGGTCCACGTGTCGCGCCAGGTCCTCCGGCATGCGCCGCTGCCCTCGCTCGATCTCACTGAGGTAGCTGATTCCGTAGAAGGACCCCTTAACCACCTGCTGGAGCGTGTACCCCGCCGTCTCCCGCCTCCAGCGCAGCTCCTTGCCGTAGAAGGCCGGCACGCTCGCCGACCCGTCAATGTCCTTACGTGCGGCCACGACCCCCTGCTTTCCACACTTCGCGCTGTGGACTGGAAACCCTTCCCACGCTACGCCGGGCCACGCCAGCCTGTGAGGGCTTCGTCACACACAGTCGGCAATGCGAAAGGCTGCGCCATGAGCGACCACCCCCACGACCACGAGGCGACCCAGGCCCTGGAGAACCTCCGGGCCGCCCTCGCAGGGCACGGCATCACGCTCCCCTCCCTCGACCTCCACCTCCTCTCCTACGCCGGGCGCTACACGAGCCCACCCCTCATCGCCCTCGGCAACTGCAACCCCGCCACCGCCCAGCGCCTGGCCGACGCACTGGCGGCCCGGTGAACAGCGATCTCACGCTCCGACTCCTCGCCACCCCCGGCGCCGTCCCCCTGGCCCGCCACGCAGTGCGCGCGCACCTGGGGAGCCATGACCTGGAGCTCTGCGTCAGCGAGCTGCTCACCAACGCCCTCACCCACCTGGGCGAAGGCACGCCCGTCACGCTTCGGGTCACCGGAAGGGCAGCCCGTACGCGGGTCGAGCTCACCGACCCCGACCCGCACGCATGCCCCGTAAGGCGACACCCCACGGACGGCGACGAATCCGGCCGGGGCCTAGCCCTGCTCGACGCGCTCGCGCTGCAATGGGGGGTCATCACGGGGCCTGGGAGCAAGACCGTCTGGTGTGAGCTCGAACTTGACCCTGGTCACAGTCGCCACGGAAGGGTTGCTCTTATTACCGGTGGGTAGCATCATTACGTTACCGATTGGTATGCACGAGGAACCACTCTCACCGAGCCTTAACGGAGCCGTCGCCATGGGGCACTACAAGTCGAATCTCCGCGACATCGAGTTCAACCTCTTCGAGGTGCTCGGGCGCGACAACGTGTACGGCACCGGTCCGTTCGGTGAGATGGACACCGAGACCGCGAAGACGATCCTCAGCGAGGTGGCCAAGCTCTCCGAGAACGAGCTGGCCGCCTCCTTCGAGGACGCCGACCGCAACCCGCCGGTCTTCGACCCGACGACGAACACCGCGCCCGTCCCGGCGTCCTTCAAGAAGAGCTACAAGGCCTTCATGGACTCCGAGTACTGGCGCCTGGGCCTGCCCGAGGAGATCGGCGGCACCACCTCGCCCCGCTCCCTGATCTGGGCCTTCGCCGAGACGATCCTGGGTGCGAACCCGGCCGTGTGGATGTACTCCTCCGGCCCGGCGTTCGCCGGCGTCCTCTACGAAGAGGGCAACGAGGTCCAGAAGAAGATCGCCGCGCTCGCGGTCGAGAAGCGCTGGGGCTCCACCATGGTCCTCACCGAGCCGGACGCCGGTTCGGACGTCGGCGCGGGCCGCACGAAGGCGGTCCAGCAGGACGACGGCTCCTGGCACATCGAGGGCGTGAAGCGCTTCATCACCTCGGGCGAGCACGACATGGAGGAGAACATCCTCCACTACGTCCTCGCGCGCCCCGAGGGCCACGGTGCGGGCACCAAGGGCCTGTCCCTCTTCCTGGTCCCGAAGTTCCACTTCGACCGGGAGACCGGCGAGCTGGGCGAGCGCAACGGCGTCTACGCGACGAACGTCGAGCACAAGATGGGCCTCAAGGCCTCCAACACGTGCGAGATGACCTTCGGCGACCAGCACCCCGCCAAGGGCTGGCTGATCGGTGACAAGCACGACGGCATCCGCCAGATGTTCATGATCATCGAGTTCGCCCGCATGATGGTCGGCACGAAGGCCATCGCGACGCTCTCGACGGGCTACCTGAACGCCCTGGAGTACGCCAAGGAGCGCGTGCAGGGTCCCGACCTGGCCAACTTCATGGACAAGACGGCCCCCAAGGTCACCATCACGCACCACCCCGACGTGCGCCGCTCGCTCATGACGCAGAAGGCGTACGCCGAGGGCATGCGCGCCCTGGTCCTCTACACCGCCTCCGTCCAGGACGAGATCCAGGTCAAGCAGGCCGCCGGCGAGGACACCGCGTCCCTGGTGGGCCTCAACGACCTGCTGCTGCCGATCGTGAAGGGCTACGGCTCCGAGAAGTCCTACGAGCAGCTCGCGCAGTCGCTCCAGACCTTCGGCGGCTCGGGCTACCTGCAGGAATACCCGATCGAGCAGTACATCCGCGACGCCAAGATCGACACCCTCTACGAGGGCACCACGGCCATCCAGGGCCAGGACTTCTTCTTCCGGAAGATCGTCCGCGACCAGGGCGCCGCCCTGAACGTCCTCACCGAGACGATCAAGAAGTTCCTGGCCGAGGGCGACGGCGGCGAGGAGCTGGCCCCGGCCCGCGACGCGCTCGCCAAGGCGGCCGTCGACCTGGAGGCCATCGTCGGCCAGATGGTCGTCGACCTCACCGCCACCGGCGAGGACGTCAAGAACATCTACAAGGTCGGCCAGAACACCACTCGGCTGCTGATGGCCTCCGGTGACGTGGTCGTCGGCTACCTGCTCCTCAAGGGCGCGGCCGTCGCCGCCGAGAAGCTGCCGACCGCCTCCGCCAAGGACGTGCCGTTCTACACCGGCAAGATCGCGGCGGCGAAGTTCTTCGCCGGCGAGGTCCTCCCGGGCGTCTCGGTGGCCCGCGCGCTCGCCGAGTCCGTCGACAACACCCTGATGGAGCTCGACGAGGCCGCCTTCTAGGCCCCCGTCCCTCCTCCCACAGCTGTACGCGGTGTACGTACGCGCAGTCGGCCGGGTCCTCCGCACGGGGGCCCGGCCGTCGGCGTGCGCGCGCAGGCGACTCCGGCCGCGCCTCGCCCGCAGGGCCCCGTACCGCCTGTGGGCTGCGGGGTTCCCGGGATGTCGGTGGTTCGTGGGACGCTCGTGGGTATGAGTCCACAGGAGCAGCAGCGCGGCAGCAGGGGGTACTCGGTCCCGACCGGGCGGCCCTATGCCCTCAAGGAGCTGCAGTCCGCCGTGGGCAGCCTCGGAGACCACCTCAAGGAGCTGTACGAGGGCGCCCACCCCACCGAGTACGAATCGGTGGCCGACGCCCTCTACACCGCCTTCCAGACCGCCGCCGGGCTCGCCCCCGCCAAGAGCTACACCGGCTGCGCGGAGCACCCCAACGGCGCCCTGGACCCCGAGGCGCCCGACGGCTGGGGGCGCTGCCTGATCTGCAACGACCGGCGCCGCCTCGGACTGCGCGCCAAGGGCGCCCGGGCCGCGTCCGCCGCCCCGCCCGCCGGGGAGCAGCGCCGGCTCGGATACCCCGTACCGGACCCCCCGTACACCCTCCAGGCGCTCCAGACCCGGCTGCGCACGGTCGAGGAGCGGCGCTTCCACCTGAGCCTGTCCTCGCCCCCCGACGACTTCGTCGCGATGGCCGACGACCTGCACCGGGCCTTCATCGTGGCCCGCGAGCTGTCGCGGCCGCGCAACGCCTCCGGCTGCTCCGAGCACCCCGGCGCACCCATCGATCCCGACGCCCCTCCCGGTGAGGCCTGTATCTTCTGCGCCGGACGCAAGAGGCGCGCGCAGCGCTCCGCGCAGACCCCGGAGATGCTCCCGCGCATCCGCCGGGGCGAGCGCAGACAGTTGCAGCGCCGCTTCGACCGTCCGCCGGGCTGACACAGCCCGGGGGCCCGGGCCACACCCCCGCGACCCCTTCTCCGGCTATCCGCCGCAGTCCGGCCATGACGAACACGACCGTCGTTAAGGTGACCCACATGAGCTCTCCCGCCGCCGCCCGCTTCGACCGCGGCCACACCGACGACCTGATGACCTTCCTGGCGGCGAGTCCGTCGCAGTACCACGCCGTGGCCAACGCGGCCGAGCGGCTGGAGAAGGCCGGATTCAGGCAGTTGGCCGAGACCGACGCGTGGGACGCGAGCACGGGCGGCAAGTTCGTACTCCGCGGGGGCGCGATCATCGCCTGGTACGTGCCCGAGGGCGCGGCCGCGCACACCCCCTTCCGGATCATCGGCGCACACACCGACTCCCCCAACCTCCGGGTCAAGCCGCTCCCCGACACCGGCGCCCAGGGCTGGCGGCAGATCGCCGTGGAGATCTACGGCGGCACCCTGCTCAACACCTGGCTCGACCGCGACCTGGGCCTGGCCGGACGCCTCACCCTGCTCGACGGCACCGAACGGCTCGTCAACATCGACCGTGCGCTGATGCGCGTACCCCAACTCGCCGTGCACCTCGACCGGTCGGTGAACACCGACGGGCTCAAGCTGGACAAGCAGCGGCACATGCAGCCGATCTGGGGCCTCGGCGACGTCCACGAAGGCGACCTGATCGCCTTCCTTGAGGACGAGGAAGACCTCGAGCGCGGCTCCGTCGCCGGATGGGACCTGATGGTCCATTCGATCGAGCCCCCGGCCTACCTCGGCCGCGACCGCGAGCTCCTCGCCGGCCCGCGCATGGACAACCTGCTCTCCGTCCACGCGGGCGTCGCGGCCCTCGCCGCGGCCTCCACGGCAGGCAAGCTCGACCACATCCCGGTACTGGCCGCCTTCGACCACGAGGAGAACGGCTCCCAGTCGGACACCGGCGCGGACGGCCCCCTGCTGGGCAACGTGCTGGAACGTTCAGTCTTCTCCCGCGG
The DNA here is from genome assembly GCF_042722885.1 of Streptomyces sp. NPDC058401. Classification (NCBI taxonomy): domain Bacteria; kingdom Bacillati; phylum Actinomycetota; class Actinomycetes; order Kitasatosporales; family Streptomycetaceae; genus Streptomyces; species Streptomyces sp. NPDC058401. The sequence continues at coordinate 51,227 of NZ_JBHXKA010000030.1, read as the reverse complement.
CGGCACCTACGAGGACCGCGCCCGGGCCTTCGCCGGCGCGATCTGCCTCTCCTCCGACACCGGCCACGCCGTGCACCCCAACTACGCGGAGCGGCACGACCCCTCGCACCACCCGCGCGCCAACGGCGGCCCGATCCTGAAGGTCAACGTCAACCAGCGCTACGCCACCGACGGCAGCGGCCGCGCGGTGTTCGTGAACGCCTGCGAACGCGCCGGCGTCCCGTGGCAGACCTTCGTCTCCAACAACTCGATGCCGTGCGGCACCACGATCGGCCCGATCACCGCCGCCCGCCACGGCATCCAGACGGTAGACATCGGCGTAGCCATCCTCTCCATGCACAGCGCCCGCGAACTCTGCGGCGCAGACGACCCATACCTCCTGGCCAACGTCATGCTGGCGTTCCTGGAGAACTAGCACCCCCGGCCCGACCGCCGAGCACTGAGACGACCCACCCCGGAACGTTCCGGGGTGGGTCTTTTCAACTCCGTAATTAACTGAGTAATGTACTTAGTTATGGATATGGATTTAACCGCCATCGCGCACGCCGTCCAGATCGATGGGGTCAAGCGACTCCAGATGCGCACCATCAAGGCGCACGCGGCTCCGGACCGGGCGCGATTGAGCCTGGAACTCTGTGCAGAAATCAGAGCATCGTTCGATAAATTGGGAATTATGACACTTCCCCTACGCCTTCCGACGTCCGAGAACGACTTCGTGTTCCTTTTCGAGAAGTCCGGACCGATCGGTCAAGCCGTCGCAATCGCGTCGAGTGCGGCCCTGCTGGACAGGTACGGCCAGAATCCGCTTTCCCTGCTGCTCGAAGGCCGTCCAGGGGTGAAGGAATTCCTGATTCCGTAGGTCGAAAAGGGGCGAAAATCAGCCACTTACACTCCCCTCCGGCCACCCCAGTCAGACAAACAGGCATACGGACCATCCGAGCGGGTACTACTCTCCTTTCTCAAGTAACCCGAAGTCATCCGCGAGGGCAGTTCGCCGCGTCGCGGGCTACGGGAAGAGAAAGCAACGGAGATGGACATGACCGAGGGGCATTCCCTTGCCGGTGACGGCGACCGCACACCGTTACCCTTTGCTGCAAAGATCGCCATCGCAAAGGATGGCATCCATGTAGTGGCCCCGGCCCGCGACCGCAACCTGGCCACCATCGGCTGGATGCGCATCGACTTCGACCGTCTGAAGGAAACCCTCGCGGCCTGGTCCGCGCTTCACGACGAAGCACTCGCGGACCCCGGCGTGAATGTCCGGCGAGGCGACCGGCTCCGGGCACGGAAACTCGCAGGTGGCCACGGTCGCCCCCGCCACGCTTCCGCCCGCGGCGGTCTCCTCCGGGCCGAGCGCTGGACCTACCGGTTCCTCTTCCTGAGTTTGCTCCGCCATCTCTCCGACCTGCCGAATGTCACGACCGGCGCGATGTACAGCCGCCACCTGACGGCCCCGGAACTGATCGAATCCCGGCTCGGTGAACTTGAGCTCCTGCATGCGGTCCCGGCCGAAATCCAGGCTTTGCTGGACGATCCCACCACATACGAACAGCTGGTCGACATGACCGGGTTCATCGCCCAGGCCGCGCTCCAGAACGTGGCCGGGAACCCGCACCGGCGTTTCATGTGGGCCTGGTTCCCCGAGAGCCTTCCGGGGGCCGAGGGTCCCCGCGAAGTCTGACCTCACCCGTTCAAGCCACAGCGCTCTGATCCGGCTGCCTCCACGACAAAGAGGCAGCCGGATCAGCACGTTGCGTATGCACCCGGAGGCCGCCACCCATGCCACAGCATCCTCACCAGTCCCTGGTCGTCAGCTGGGGGAACGAACAGATCACAGTGTCCAACCTGGGACCCGACCTGCCCGCCGGACCCGGCGAGGCCGACGTCCGCAAGGTCGTCGAAGCCGGCACCGCCAACCCCGCGACCCGTCTCCCCGAGGCCGCGTTGCATGCCATCGGCCGTGCCACGACCGGCCCCGACAGCGTGGCCGTACAGCTCCGTTCCACTGCCGAGGAGACGGATGGACTCCTGATGGCAGAGAACGTCGACGGCGCCACGCTCCACTCCGTCATCACCCGCGCCTACTTCACCGAGCTGCTGCCCGGAATCCAGCCGCGCACGGGAGTGGAGCACCAAGAAGTCGACGATCCCCAGGTCCAGGGCGTCACGGACGACGGGCACCCTTGCGCGATCCTCCAGTACCGGTACCGCGACCTGGAGCACCTCAGGAACCACATCTGGCAGACCATCTACGGGACCCTGTCGCTCAACAGCTACGCGATCTCCATCCTCCGCCGGAAGGTGACGCGCAGCCTGATCACCCACCCTGTGGAGATCTGCTTCGAGGACGGCACCGAGTCCTTCCACGCCCTGACCGTCCGGGACGGGATCACCCGGCTGGCCAGCGCCTGGGCCGTGCTCGCGGGCCCCGGCGCCGACCACGAAGAGGCCGCGACCCTGGCGGTGGACACGCTCTTCGGCAGGGGGCCCGCGCCCGCGGGTGACGGCAGCCCGCTCGGAGACCGTTTGGCAGCCGGCCGCGAGCGCCGCCGTGCGTCGCTGCGCGAGGAGTACGACCAGCAGATGGACAGCGCGGACCCCGGCCTCCGCGCCGCCCAGATCGTGCAGACCTACGTCGTGCCCGTCCAGATCGCGGTCGGAGTGACGGGGCACGGGCGTCTGCTGGCCTCGGAGGACCTCTTCGACGACGCGATCCGTTCCGTACTGGCCTCGATCCACGTCGAGTTCAAGGAATGGAAGGAATCCGCCCAGAACATCGAGGTTGCAACACGCGCCCTCAAGCGCGTGATCCAGGCGGGGGACTCCGCGATACCTCAGGACGATCTCAAGACCGTCTACGGTCTGGCCGTCGGCCGCATCCCGTTCGAGGACTTGCCCAAGCACTTCCCCGGGAACGACGCCCCTGTTCCCGCCACCGCGCTGTGGCGGGCCGTGTGCCTGGTGCACGCGCTGACCAGGCCCGAGCTGATGGACCTCCTCAAGGACCAGGCCAAGCTCATCAAGGGCGGCCGGCGCATGAGCACGAAGGGGTACGCCGAGCTGCTGGGACCGATCATCGACCTGCCTTGGCGCTCCAAGAAGAAGCTCGTGACAACCCAGGCACGCAATGCCTGGAAGAACGGGGGTGTGCTGACCTCCACCGTCACCTCCGAGTGGGAGCCCGTACCCACACACGACTTCACCACACTGGTCGCCCCGGCACTCGCAGGAGACACCAACGCCCGCTGCACGCTGGCCGTGGCCGGCGGCGTGGCGCTCATCGCGGACAAACTCCTTACCCGGAATGTCGGTTCGAGCCTCTCCGCCTCCAAAGTAAGGGGCGGAGTTCCCTTCCGTGCCGATGTCAACCTGATCGTCGACGGCCTGTCCCGACCCAGCAACGAGCGCGGCCTGTGGACCCTCGCCCTCGCGGCGAACCGCTTCCGAAGCGATGCGCTGCCCGAAAACGCGGCGACCTCACGACCGCTCATACACCGGGACAAGGCCCTCGACGACTCGACCGCGCCCTACGTCCACTACGCCCTGGACCTGGAGGCCGAGGACAAAGCCGCCCGCGACGCCGATGGCGTGCCCGAGCTCCTCCACCAATGGGACGTCGTCTGGGATTCCGATTCGGTCCGGGCCACCGCGAACCAGCGCCCCGTAGTCCCGCAAGCCCCGGACACGCTGTTCGGTCCCACGGATCCCACGGACTCAAAGGACGCCGACGTCTCCACGGCCCCGGCGGTGGACCTGCCCCACCCCCGCGATCCCGACGTCCCCGACACCAGGCCGGTCAGCCAGCGTGCCGCCGGCCACCGGCAGACTCTCCGGCGGGCCGTGACGGTGTCGCGCGATGCGCTGGACCGGCTCCTGGAACTCGAGCCGGAGGTCGGGGGCCACACTCCGATCATCCCGGTGGACGCCCTCGACGACCTTCACAAGGTGCTCATCGGTCTGCAGACGGATGTCGAGAACCTCCGGCGGAGCATCAACTCCGCCGAGGACCCGTCCTGGGAAGACGAGGAGGTGTAGCGGCCCGCGACCCGTCCGGCTACTGGCTCACGTCCCCGTCCATCCCCGCCAGCACCAGCGGCAGGCGGGTCGTGCCGTCGGTGGTGATGGTCAGGGGGACGCCCCAGTCCTGTTGGTGGACGTGGCAGGCCGGGTATTCGTTGGCCGGGTCGTCGTCGCAGGAGGCGGCCATCGCGGAGACGTGGAGGACGCCCTCGGTCAGGGTCGGGTTCAGGGCGAGGTCCCGGAAGAGGTCCGTGCCGGCTCCGGAGCCCGCCGTCAGCAGCTCGGGCGGGGTCGAGGAGACCAGCAGCCGGGTCGAGGGACCGTAGCGGGTGTCGAGCTTCTGGCCGGACGGGGCCTGGAAGACGATGTCGAGCCGGAGCGTGCCGGGGGCCACCTCGGTGGCGGCCCGCTTGGTGCGGTGGGCGACCGCGTCGACCCGTACGGCCTCCTCGGGGAGCCGCAGCCGGGTCAGGCGGTGCCGGGCCGACTCCACCACCACGATGTCGTCCCCGACCAGCACGGCGTCGCTGGGCTCGCGCAGGTCGGTCGCCAGGGTGGTGACCTGGCCGGTCGCCGGGTCGTAGCGGCGCAGGGCGTGGTTGTACGTGTCGCACACCGCGACCGAGCCGTCGGGCAGTGCGGTCACCCCGAGCGGGTGCTGGAGCAGCGCCTGGGCGGCGTCGCCGTCCCGGTGGCCGAAGTCGAACAGGCCGGACCCGACGGCGGTGCGGATGGCGTAGCCGCCCTCGCCCGCCTCCACGTACCGGAGCGAGCTCGTCTCGGAGTCGGCGATCCACAGCCGGTCCTCCGTGGCGGCGAGCCCCGACGGCTGGGCGAACCAGGCCTCGGCGGCCGGCCCGTCGTGCAGCCCCTCGTTGGTCGTGCCGGCGGCGACCTCCACGGTGTTGTTCTCCGGGTCCCAGGTCCACAGCTGGTGGACGCCCGCCATGGCGATCCACACCCGGCCCTGCCACCAGGCCACGTCCCACGGCGAGGACAGGTCGACCTCCAGGGCCGGCCCGGAGGTCGGGGAGCCCTGCCACCACTGCCGCCCGGTCCCGGCGACGGTCTCCACGGCCCCGGTCTCGGGGTCGAAGCGCCGCAGCGCGTGATTGACGGTGTCGGCGACGACCACGGACCCGTCGGGCAGCAGCGCCAGCCCCTGCGGCTCGCTGAACGCCTCCGGCCCGAACCCGCGCTCCCCGCCACCCACACGCCGTACGACGCTCTCCCCGTCGGGGGCCAGCTCCACGAGCTGGTGCCGGGTCGTGTCGGAGACGAGCAGGTTCCCGGACGGCAGCACGAGCGCCTTCCCGGGGAACCGCAGGTCACCCGCCACCGGCTCGGGAGCCACGTACGGCCCGTCCCCGCGCCGCAGCGTGCCCTTGGCCTCGTGCTCGGCCTCCAGCTCCGCCACGAGCTTCGCGATGGCGTGCGCGTGCCCCTCGCCGGCGTGCTGCGCGACGACGTACCCCTCGGGGTCGATCACCACGAGCGTGGGCCAGGCGCGGACGGCGTACTGCTTCCAGGTCGCGAGCTCGGGGTCGTCGAGCACGGGATGGTGCACCCCGTACCGCTCGACGGCGTCGACGACGGCGGAGTGCTCGGCCTCGTGCACGAACTTCGGCGAGTGCACGCCGACGATCACGACGGTGTCGCGGTGCTTCTCCTCCAGCTCGCGCAACTCGTCCAGCACGTGCAGGCAGTTCACACAGCAGAAGGTCCAAAAATCGAGGATCGTGATGCGTCCTCGCAGGTCGGCAAGGGTCAGGTCCTTCCCGCCGGTGTTGAGCCAGCCCCCCTTGCCGATCAGCTCGGGGGCACGGACACGGGCACGTCGGCGGGGCGCGGGCGCGGGGGTGGGCGCCGGGGCGGCATCGTTCATGCTTCAAGCTTGCCATCCGGGTATGAACGCCCGACCACACGCATACGTCAGGGGGAGCGGGCCGGGCTTCAGGGTGTGGGCGGGGTCAGGGCTCCGACCGCGGTGGTGGCGGCTCGCTCTATGAGGGCGGTGCCCGCCTCTCGGGTGGGCTGGCCGTCGGTGAGGACGGCGAGCAGGAGGGTGTGGCCTTCGTGCTCCACGAGGCCGATGCTGTTGACCGCCCATCGGGCGGGCGTTCCGACCGGGAGCCAGCCGTTCTTGAGTACGGGCGGGGTGCCGGGGGCTCTCGCCGCGCCTACGCCCCAGTTCTGGTCGGCGGCGATGTCGGCCATGAGGGTGCGCATGTACGTCCGGGAGGCGGCGGTCAAGGGGGAGTGTTCGGTGAACACGGCCTTCAGGAGGGTGATTTGGTCGCCGGCCGTGGTGCGGGTGAGGCCCCAGGGGACCTGCTGGCCGGCGTGGGCCGGGGTGAATCCGAGTCGGGCGTTGGCCGCGTCCAGGCCCTGGCGTCTGCCGATGGCCGTCCAGAGTTCCTGGGTCGCGTCGTTGTCGCTGACGCGGATCATGGCCGAGGCCAGCCGTCGCTGGTCGGGGGTGAGGCTGCCGCCGCGGTCCTGGGTCCGGAGCAGCAGGGTGGCCAGGATGTCGACCTTGATGATGCTCGCGGAGACGAAGGTCTCGGTGGACGGGCCGTAGGCGGCCGCACGGCCCGAGGTGAGGTCCTCCACGGCGAGCGCGTACCGGCCCTGGTGCGGTCCGAGCCCGTCGAGGGCGCGGCGCACGGCCTGGTCCGGAGCCACCGGCTCCGCGGGGGCCGGGGTCTTGGGGGGCGTCGCAGCGGGGGCCGGGGCCGTCGGGGCTGCCGCCGTCGGGGCCGTCGCCGTCGGGGCTGCCGCTCTCGGGGCCGTCGCCGTCGGCAGGGGGCGGGGAGGCGCGGACTCGGCGAGGCCCGGGGTCGGTATCAGGAGGCGGGCCGCCAGGGCGCCGCCCAGGACCAGGGGGAGGAGTAAGGCCGTCCGGTGCTTCATGCGGGACTCGCTTTCCGATGTGCGGGCACGCGGACATCGCCCCGCGGCGCATCAGGGCGCGTCAGGGCATGCCGAAGCGAGCCGTGGCGTGTGTCGGGGTGTGGATCGGGATGTGGATCGGGATGTGGATCGGGATGTGTGCCGGGGCGTGCCGGGATGTGCGGCATGCGGCAGGGCCCGTCAGGGGGGCCGGACGCGCCGCCGTGCGGGCGCGGTCCGGTGCCGTTCGCTGCCGGCGGGTGCTACTGCCCGCGGAGCCGGGTCAGCGGCGGTCGGCGGTCGGCGGTCGGCGCCGGGCGGTGCGGATCAGCCCCCGCAGGAACGGGTGATCTTCTCGTCCTCGCCGATCTCGATCGGGAAGGCGGAGGCGGGGTCGCCGCCGAGGTTCACGGTCCATCCGTGGGTGATGGTTCCGGACGAGGGGTTGTCGGCGAGCCAGAAGGCGGGCCTGGTGTGGGAGCAGGTGCCGGCGGTCGGGCCCTGGGCCGCGGCGGACCGGAGCTGCGGGGACACGAACTGCTTCCCGAGCGTCTCCAGTGCAGTGGAGTCACCGGACTTGGTGGCCGCCACCAGTCCGCCGTAGAAGCCGGAGACCGTCGCGTCGCCGCCCTTGCCGCCTCCGGGGCCCGTCGCGCAGGTCAGGTCGACCACCAGACCCGTGGTCCCGTCGAAGGTGAGGGACGGGACCCGGTCGAGCGGCTCGGTCCCCCGGTACAGCAGGACCTGACCCGGCACCAGTACGCCGTCGGCCGCCTCGCCGCAGGTCACGCCGAGCGAGTCGGTGCCCCAGATGCGCCGGTACGTGGGCTCGTTGGCGAACAGCGCCGCCACCGCGGCCGGATCCACCTGGGAGCGGGTGGCCGGGTTCTGGTAGCGCAGGGCGGCGAGGAACAGGGTGTTCGTCGTCCGGGCCGGGTCGATCGGGGGCAGTTTGACGTGCAGGGAGGGGGCGGGAGGCATGTCGGGGCTCGGTGCGGTCGCCGCCGGTGCGGGCGCCGAGGTGTGGTCCCGGCCCTCCTGGACGGCGAAGCCGGCGCCCAGGGCCACGATCGCCGCGGCCGCCGCCGCACCCGTCTGCAGGCGGCGCCTGCGCTGCCGCACCCGCCCGATGAGGCCGTCCACGTCGTAGCCGCGCGGCGGTTCCTGGGCCGCGCGGTCGAGCATGGCCGCGGCCAGCTCCTCCTCCAGGTCGAAGTCCTTCATCCCGCCCCTTCCGATCCCGCACGCAGTGCCTGTGTACCGACGGTCGACCGGAGCTTCGACAGCCCCCGGGCCACCTGGGACCGGACCGAGCCGGCCGAGATGTTCATCAAGCGGCCGATCTCCGCGTCGTCGAGGTCCTCGAAGTACCGCAGCACCAGTACGGTGCGCATGCCGACCGGCAGGGACTGCAGTCCGCGCATCAGCTCGTCGCGGGCCACGAGCCCTTTGTACGGGTCGACCGCCGGCCCGCCCCCGGCGCCCCCGAGGCCGTCGTCCAAGGGAACTTCCGCACGCCCGCGCAGCTTGCGCCAGCGGTCGTTCGCGAGGTTCACCAGGATCCGGCGCGCGTAGGCCTCCGGTGCGTCGGCGGAGCGGACCTTGCGCCAGTGCCGGCACACCTGCTCCAGCGTGGACTGCACCAGGTCGTCGGCCACGTGCCGTTCACCGGTGATCAGCAGAGCCGTCCTGAAGAGTGCCGAGGACCGTGCCTGCACGAAAGCCGTGAAGGCGGGAACATCAGCGGTTCGCATGGCCACCCGGCCCGTGTCTCCTGCGCATCTGCACCTTCTGCATCTGCACCCCTCCCCCCGAAGCCCCCTTGGCTCCCCCGACGTACTGACGGGGCCCGCTGCCCGTCTGCTGCACGCACGCCGCGACCGTGACCCAAGCGTTATCTCCCGCGCCCCCGCCGGTGCCGCGCGCACTCCCCCTGCACGGCTCTGACCAGGTACGCGGTGCGCCACAGGATGAGTAGGCGTACTCAGGTGGCGGGACCCGGCAGCTTCGAGACTGGCACCAGAACGAACGAAGCAGAACGGCAAACGGCAAACGGGAAACAGGGAACGGTGAACGTCATGGTGCGGCGCTGGTCGAAGGCGGAGATGTGGGTGCCCGGCACGTACCTGGCGCTGGTGCTCGCGATGCTCGTCTACATGGCGGTCGTCAGCCGCACCGGGGACATCGGGTTCTTCGGGGTCTGGCCGATCCTGGCCACGGCGCCGGTCAGCCTGGTGCTGCTGATGGCCGTCGGCCCTGCGGCGGCGGCCCTGGACGAGACGCCGCCGCCGGTCGAGGGGCCCGTCTACGAAGGCTCCACGCCGCCTCCCGAGCCGCTGCCCACGGAGTTCATGCCGGAGCCCACCTCGCCCCCGGCGGACTGGGTGGCACCGGACACGTCCGACGGCGGCAAGTTCGACCTGCTGGGCGAGTTCGGCTTCTACGGCGCCATCCTGTTCAGCGCCCTCGTCAACGCCGCGGCGATCTGGGCCCTGCTCCGCTACGCGGCACGGCAGCACGCCGCCAGGCGTCCGCAGCTCTAGGACGCGCCGTTCGGCTCAGGCTCCGAAGTCGCGGAGGGAGCGGACCAGGGAGGTCAGGAAGGTGTCCTGGACCTCGGGCGGGAGCAGGTCCAGGGAGAGATACGGGTTGAGGTCCTCCAGCTCCACCAGGAGCAGCTCGCCCGAGGGGGCGCGGCAGGCGTCCACGCGCTGGATGCCGTGACCGAGGGTGTTCCAGTCGATGAACGTCCGGGCGAAGGCCAGGTCCTCGGGAGTGGCCTCGTAGCGGACCAGCTCCCAGCGGCGGGCCGGGTCGGGGGCGTAGAGGGCGTACTGGAAGGCGTCGTCGACGAAGTAGAAGGACACCTCGTACGCGAAATCGATGCGCGGCTGGATCAGGAACTCCCCCGGCGCGCAGTCCGGGTGCGGGGTGAAGGTCAGCCCTATCGAGTCCGCGCCCTGCTTCGGCTTCACCGCGTACGAGGGGGACGGCGGGAGGAGGGCGAGGTCCGCCGGGTCGTCGACCGTCGGGATGACCGGGTGGCCCGAGACGGTCAGGTCGACCAGGTACTGCTTGCCCGCCATGTCGCCGCGCCCCGTCAGGGGGTTGTAGACCCGGGTGCCGGCGGCGAGGGCGGCCGCGCGGAAGGAGTCGTAGGCCTCCTGGTGGTGGAGGACCGGGCCGCTGTTGCGGACGACCACGGTGTCGAAGGCGGGGAGGAGGGCCTCCGCGTCCAAGGGGTGGCACAGGGCGAGGGTGAAGTGCTCGCGCAGGCGTGCGGTGAGGAAGACGTCCTCGTCGCCGTAGCGGCGGCCGCGCGCCGGATAGGCCAGGTCGGTCACGTAGAGGAGTGGCATGACCGGAACCTATCGCGGGCAGCGATGAGGGCGTGAAATACCTGGTACGGGACAAAATGCTGGCCATCGGGGACGACTACTGGATCGAGGACGAGGACGGCCGGCACGCCTTCCTCGTGGACGGCAAGGCCCTGCGGTTCCGGGACACCCTGGAGCTGAAGGATCCCGACGGGCGGCTCCTCATCACGCTGCGGGAGAAGCTCTTCGCCCTGCGCGACGCGATGACGCTGGAGCGCGACGAGCGGCGGCTCGCGGTGATCCGGAAGAAGCGGTTCTCGCTGCTGCGCAACCACTACCTGGTCACGCTCAACGAGGGCACCGAGCTCGATGTCAGCGGGCGGATCCTGGACCGGGAGTTCAAGGTCGAGTACGAGGGCGAACTGCTCGCGCTGATCTCCCGCCAGTGGTACCGGGTCCGCGAGACGTACGCCGTCGACGTGATCCGCGAGGACGCCGACGCCTCGCTGCTGATCGCCGTCGCGGTGTGCGTGATCCGGATGGCGGAGAAGGAGCGGGAGGGCCCGGGCGACGAGTCGTAGGCCCGCTCAGTCGCAGCCCCGCTCGGTTCAGTCACCGCCGTAGACGTCCTCCGGACCATCCTCGGAGTAGCTGTTCGCGGGCTTGCCGAGGTCCGGGGCCACCGAGACCGCCACGTACGCCGCCCCGGCGAGGGCGGCGCCGGTGATGGCGACAGCGAGGCCGGCGTAGACGCGGGCGAGCACCGGGCGGCGGCGCGGGTCCGCGGACGCGGCCAGCAGCAGCATCACCGCGGAGGGGATCACCACGAACATGCCGAAGCAGGTCAGGAGGACGCCGAGCCCGGTCAGGACGGCGCCGACGCCCTTGCACGTGGCGCGGAACGCCGCCCGGTCCCGGAGGAAGAGGGGCCACGCGACGGCGACGAACGGGAAGAGGAAGACCAGCCCGACCGGGTTCACCAGGGCAAAGGCCACGGGGACGGCGGCGAGGAAGGCGGCGGCCCCGGCCATCGACCGCTGGAGCCAGTGGACGGTGTCCGGTTCGACCGGCCCGGGTGGTTCGGCCGGCTCGACCAGCCTGACCGTCCCGGCCGGACCGGCCGCTATGTCCCCGTTCTCCATGCCCCGTGCTCACCCTTTACTTCATGCAGACTTCGCACAAGTAAACCCCATCCGGTCAGCGCCCCAGGCGGCGGTCCTTCAGCGCCGGGAACTGCTCGCGGGTCTCCGCGACCTTCTTCGGGTCGAGGTCCACCGTCAGGACCTCCTCCCCCGGGCCCGCCTCCGCGAGGACCTCGCCCCAGGGGTCCACGACCAGGCTGTGTCCGGCCTGTTCCACGCCCCCGTTGGTGCCGGCCGTCCCGCACGCGAGGACGTACGACTGGTCCTCGACGGCGCGCGCCCGGTTCAGCAGCGTCCAGTGGCCCCGGCGGCGGGCCGGCCAGCCCGCGGAGACGACGAGCGTCGTCGCCCCGGCGTCGACCAGGCCGCGGAACAGCTCCGGGAAGCGCAGGTCGTAGCAGGTGGCCAGGCCGAGGGTCTGCTCCGGCAGGGCCACCGTGGTCAGGGACTCGCCCGCGGACATCAGGACGGCCTCGCCCTGGTCGAAGCCGAAGCGGTGGATCTTGCGGTACGTGGCGGCGAGCTCGCCCGTCGGGGAGAGCACGAGCGCGGTGTTGTAGAGCGAGCCGTCGCCCGCGCGCTCCACGAAGGAACCGGCGTGCAGCCAGACCCCGGCGTCGCGGGCGGCCGCGGCCATGGCCTCGTAGGTCGGTCCGTCCAGCGGCTCGGCCTCTGTCTCGAACTGCTCGTAGGCGAAGGCGCCCACGGTCCACAGCTCGGGCAGGACCACGAGGTCCGCGCCGGACTGCTCGCGTACGAGGTCGGCGGCCCGGGAGCGGCGGGAAACCACCGACTCCCCCTCATTCACCGCGATTTGGATCAGGGAAGCGCGCACAGTACCACCGTCCTGGCTTTCAAGCCGTCAACTCGGGCCTACGATCGTCACACGAAAGCACTGCCGGGGTGCTCACCGGCAGCGTAGTTTTGAAGCCATTGCACAAGCTTCCAGAACGCGCCAATGCGCCAACGCGCCAACAGACCGATGAACAGCACGCGAGGGGTCCCGTTGACCGTCCATCCGCATCCCAGCCTTCAGCCCTATGCCGACGCGTGGACCCACTCCATCGAGGCGATATCCGAGCTGGTCCTTCCGTTGACGGAAGGCGAGTGGAGCCGGGCGACGCCCTGCCCCAACTGGTCCGTGCGCGATGTCGTGTCCCACGTCATCGGGATCGAGTGCGAGCAGCTGGGCGACCCGCGGCCGATCCACACCCTGCCGCGGGACCTGCGGCACGTGGTCGACGAGTTCACCCGGTACATGGAAGTACAGGTCGACGTGCGGCGCCACCACACGGCCCCCGAGATGACCTCCGAGCTGGAGTACACGATCATCCGCCGCTCCCGGCAGCTGCGGAACGAGAAGCGCGAACCGGACACGATGATCCGCGGCCCGCTGGGCGAGCCGGCCACCCTGGAGCACTCCCTGCGGCTGCGCGCGTTCGACGTGTGGATGCACGAGCAGGACCTGCGCGCGGCCCTGGGCGTACCGGGGAACTGGGACTCGCCGGGGGCCTACGTGGCCCGCGACGTCCTGCTGTCCGGGCTGCCCAAGGTGGTCGCGAAGAAGGCGGGCGCGCCCGCGAACTCCGCCGTCGTCATCGACGTGCACGGGGCGCTGGAGTTCATGCGGACCGTACGGGTCGACGCGGAGGGCCGCGGCACCATCGACAAGGCCCCCTCGCTGGGGCCCGCGGTGACGCTGACCCTGGACTGGGAGACGTACGTACGCCTCGCGGCCGGCCGGGTGCGTGCGCACACCGTCGCCGACCGGGTGAAGGTGGAGGGTGACCCGGCACTGGCCGAGGCGATCCTGGCCCACTTCTCCGTGACCCCGTGACCGGTCCGGCCTGATGGACCGGTCCGGGCTGATGGACCGGTCCGGGCTGCGTGACCCGTCCGGCCTGCGTGACCCGTCCGGCCTGATGGACCGGGTGCTCGCCGAGCGGATCCCCGCCGACCGGGGGACGGGGGCGATCCTCGCGCAGTACCTGCGCTCCCTGGACGCGCACGGGCAGGAGTGCACGCCCGCCGAGCTGGAGCAGCTCGGCGCCGTCGCGCTCGACCTGGCCGCCGCCTGCCTCGCCGGGCGGCCCGGCGCGGCCGGGGACGAGCCGTCTCAGGAGAGCCGGACCCGGGCGCTGATGACCCGGATCGACATCTTCATCGGACACAACCTCGGCGATCCCGAGCTGAGCCCCTCCGTCGTCGCCGCCCGGCACGGCCTGTCGCTGCGCCGGCTCCAGCTCCTCTTCCGGGAGCGCGGGGAGGGCGTGGCGGCCGCGATCCGCCGCCGCCGGCTGGAGCGCTGCCGCGAGGACCTCGCCGATCCCGGTCAGCTCACCGTCCCCGTCAACACCGTGGCCCTGCGCTGGGGATTCACCGGCGCCCCGGTGTTCAGCCGCCTGTTCCGCGAGACCTACGGGGCTAGCCCCGGCGAGTTCCGGCGTACGACGGCGGTGGCGGCCGCGGGCTCCGCGCCCGCGAGCACGTCCCGGCCCGCCGACCGGCCCGTTGCGCGGATTGTCAACGGTCCCTGCACGCAGCGCACACGCGGCCGCGCGGAGCCCTCATAGGCTCGGCACGCGTTGGCCGGAACCCGACTCCGCGGAGTCGACGGACGGACAGGCGGGAAAGGACGGGGGTCTGTCCCGCCCCGGCCCGTCCTCCTCGGTGCGGGGGCCTGCGCTCAAGCCGGGCCGGCACCGGACGTCACCGGGCCGGCCGCGGGTCGACCGGGGTGCCGACCGGGGTGCCGGCCCCGGCGGCCGCCACGGCGGTGCCGGCCGGAACCGGGGCCGGCGGAGCCGTCGCCTGTGCGGGAAGCACCACGGGGGCGACCGGCGTACCGGCGCCCGCGGCGCCTGCGACGCCCGTGCCGACCCGCTCGCGTTCGCGGGCCAGGGCGCGGCCGCGCAGGCGCAGGATCTGGGTGATGCCCAGGAGTTCCAGGACGAAGACCGACGAGAACGCGATGCGGTAGTTGTCCCCGGTGGCGTCGAGCAGCAGGCCCACCACCAGCAGGGTCGTCATCGAGGCGAGGAAACCGCCCATGTTGGTGATGCCGGAGGCGGTGCCCTGACGTTCCGCCGGGTTGGCGGGGCGGGCGAAGTCGAAGCCGATCATCGACGCCGGGCCGCAGGTGCCCAGCACCAGGCAGAGCGCGATCAGCAGCCACATCGGCGCATGGTCCCCGGGGTAGGCCAGGACCGAACCCCAGAGGAGGGCGGTGAGGGCGACCGTGCCCAGGGCGAGCGGGATCCGGGAGGACTGCCGGCGGCCGACGATCTGGCCGTAGACCAGGCCGAGCGCCATGTTCGAGGCGACCACCAGCGTGAGCAGCCCGCCCGCGGTGGTCCGCGAGAGCCCCTGGGCCTCGACGAGGAAGGGCATGCCCCACAGCAGCAGGAACACCATCGCCGGGAACTGCGTCGTGAAGTGCACCCACAGGCCCAGCTTGGTGCCGGGCTCCTTCCAGGAGTCGGTGATCTGACGCCGTACGAAGCCCCCCGCCCCGGAGCCCGGCCCGGCGGCCGCCCGCGGCGCGGGCTCGTGGCCCTCCGGGTGGTCGCGCAGGAACAGCACGAGCGGGACCAGGACGATCAGCCCCGCCACCGCGCTGCCCGCGAAGGCCGGTACCCAGCCGACCCCGTGCAGCACGGGGGCCAGTACCAGCGTGGAGATCAGGTTGCCGGCCATCCCGACCAGGCCGGCCAGCTGCGCCATCAGCGGGCCCCGGCGGGCCGGGAACCAGCGGGTGCCGAGCCGCAGCACGGAGATGAAGGTCATGGCGTCCCCGCAGCCCAGCAGGGCGCGGGCCGCCAGGGCCATCCCGTAGGAGGGGGACAGCGCGAAGCCGATCTGGCCTGCGGTGAAGAGCACGGCGCCGAGGGTGAGCACCTTCTTGGTGCCGAGCCGGTCCACCATCAGGCCGACGGGTATCTGCATGCCCGCGTAGACCAGGAGCTGGAGCAGCGAGAAGGTCGACAGGGCCGAGGCGTTCACGTGGAAGCGGTCGGCGGCCTCCAGCCCGGCCACGCCGAGGCTGGTGCGGAAGATGACCGCCACGAAGTAGACGGCGACGCCGATCGACCAGACGAGCACCGCCTTGCGGCCGCCCGGCGGGTCCTTGAACACGGCGTGAGCGGGAACGGCGGCGGAGACCGCGGGCGAAGCGGCGGACGCGGAGCTCATCGGCCGGACCCCCGCACCAGTTCCCCGATCCGGCTCACGTGCGCCCGTACCGCCGCGGCGGCCGTGTCGGCGTCGCCCGCGCGCAGGGCGTCGAGGATCTCCCGGTGCTCGGCCAGCGTCCGCTCCACCCGCTCGGGGTGGGCGTGCAGCAGGGCCACGCCCATGCGGAGCTGGCGGTCGCGCAGTTGGTCGTAGAGGCGGCTGAGGATCTGGTTGCCGGCGCTGCGCACGATCTCCGCGTGGAAGGCGCGGTCGACGGCCATCATCGCCCCGAGCTCGCCCGCGTCGCCGAGCCGGCGCTGCTCCTCGACCAGTTCCGCGAGCCGCTCCAGCAGCCCGGCCGGGGCGGGCACGGCCCGGCGGACCGTGTACTCCTCCACCAGCAGCCGGGTCTCGATCACGTCGGCGATCTCCTGGGCGGAGACCGCGAGGACGAGCGCGCCCTTCTTCGGGTACAGCTTCAGCAGCCCCTCGGTCTCCAGCCGCAGCAGCGCCTCGCGGACCGGTGTGCGCGAGACGCCGACGGCGACCGCGAGTTCCCCTTCGGTCAGCAGCACCCCGCCCTCGTAGCGGCGGTCGAGCACGGCCTGCTTGACGTGTCGGTAGACGCGTTCGGCAGCGGTCACGGTGGTACCGGGGGCACTGGCGGGTGGCATGCGCACAGCATAGATACAACAGAGGTGCAAGTCGGAGCCCGTCCACGATGTGGACCTTGAGGGCACGCACCACGAGCACGCACGACGGGCACGCACCACGAGCACGCACCACGAGCACGCACCACGGGCACCGACTCAGCCCACGACGACGTCCAGCACGAACTCGTCGTACGCGGCCTCCTCCGGATACGGCGGCCGGACCTGCGCGAAGCGGATCCTGGCCCGGCCCGCCACCCGCCCCCGTACGACGTACACCCGCTCCACCGTCGCCCCCGGCAGCGGCGGCTCCGGCTCCCCCTGCCGCTCCACGGCGGCCGGCGGGGCCTCCGACACCGTGACGGCGTCCGCGTCGCCCGTCACCCGCCAGGTCCATACGTAGCCGCGCGCACCGCGCCCGGTGAGCCGCAGCTCGTACGGCTCACCGGGCGCGAGCGCCACCTCGCGGACCTCCACGCGGCTGCTCCTCTCCTGGGGCGGGGCAGCTGCTCAGCCGGCCTGGGCCGGGCCGATCAGCGCCCCCTCGTGCCAGCCGTCGCCGTCGCGCCAGTAGTGCTGGAGCAGGCGGTCGGTGCGCAGGACGATCACCTCCAGGTTGAACCCGAAGCTGCCCTGCAGCATCCCGGTGACCGCCCGCACGTCGTGGCCGAACACCGCCGAGCGCCGCCAGGCGGCTCCGCCCGCGTTGCCGCGCCACCAGTGCTCGACGCGGCCGCCCGCGCCCGTCACGCACAGCTCGTAGTTCCCCGCGGTGTCCTCGTCGGCCGCCCCGTGCTGCGCCTCGATCAGGCAGGGCGCGGAGGTGATGCCGGAGCCGAAGACCTCCCCGGGACGCCAGACGAACCCGTTCGGGTCGTCGCGCCACCACAGCTGCATCCGGCCGTCGGTACGGGTGGCGACCAGGTCGAGGTGACGGGCGCGGGTCTGGACCAGGGCCGGGCCGAAGTGGGCGATGCCGGAGCCGAAGCGGCCGCCGTCGTTCCAGGTCCAGGGGGCGCCGTTGATCCGCCACCAGTGGTTGAGGCGGCCGTCGGCGGTGCGGACGACCACCTCGAAGTTGCCGGGCGCCCCGTAGTCGCTCTGGATGAAGGCCGGGGTCGAACCGAGCGCCGCGTCGCCCGGGCCGAAGGCGCCGCCGTCGCGCCAGGCACCGCCGAAGTGCTCGTAGTACCAGTGGCGCAGCCGGCCGCCGGTGGTGACGTGCAGCGACTCCATGTTCCGGTTGTACGTGGTTCCCGTGAAGGCGGGCTGGCCCGAGGCGTCGGAGGCGAAGCTGCGGGCGCGGTTCCAGCCGAAGGGGGCCTCGCCCTCGCGCCACCAGTGCCGCAGGGAGCTCCCGCCGGCCTCGTCGCCGCCGCCGGCGAGGGCCGCCAGCTCGAAGTTCCGGTGCGCGCGGCCGTTGCCGCTCTCGTACACGTTGCCGGTGTGCAGGCGGCGCTTGCTCCACGGGTCGATGTTGGTGTCCTGGAGCCCGCACTTCGCCCAGTCGTCGATGCGTGCCTCGCCGTACGCGATCCGGCCGTAGCCGCCCACGTGGTAGCCGGTCCCCCAGGAGTTCTTGAACAGCCAGCAGCCCGCCGCGTCGTCGTAGCCGACGACCAGGACGCAGTGCCCGCCCGCGAGCCGGTCGCTGGTGCGGTGGTAGACCCCGGAGCCCAGGCCGAAGAAGTCCTCGTACACGTCGAAGCAGGCCGTCAGCGGGCCCACCGTGTCCAGCCACACCTTCTGCTGCTCCACGTCGCCGAGCCGGACGTGCTCGCCGATCCGGACGGTCCGCCCGGACCGGTCCCAGCTCGGGGTGTACTCGGCCCGCCAGGCCTCCCGCCGGTCGACCGGGGTTCCGGGCGGCGGCGGCGAGTACGGCCAGCAGCCCGGGTCCGCGAGTCCGCCGTTGGTCCGGATCCAGTCGAGGGCGGCCTCCGGGCTGCCCGTCTGCCCGCAGCGGGCCTTCATCCCCTCGTGCACGTCCCCCTCGGACCGCTCGGCCCACACGTGGTGCTCGATCCGCGCCATCGACTCCACGAGGCCGGCCGCCCCGAACGCCCAGCAGGAACTGCACGGGTCCTGGTCCTTCACCTTGGTGAGCCAGGGCCACCCCCAACGGCTCCGCCAGTCCACGGCGGACGGCCGCGCGACGGCCGCGACCCCACCGGCCCCCGTAGCCGTACCCGTACTCGTACCCGTCCTCCCCGCATCCGCGTCGGGGAGCAGCCCGTGCGCCCTCCTGCGCCGGGTGAGGTGCGGATTGCCGCTGACCCGGCCCACGAGCCCGCGCAGGTCCACCGGCGGCGCCGCCCCGGCGGGCGTCAGCTCCACCGCCGCGGCCGTGGACTCCCCCAGGCCCAGGGCCGGTCTCGGCACGGGATCCCCGTCGGCGAGGTGCTCGCTCACCGACCAGCGCGCCCCCCGCGCCGCGAGCAGCGCCCGCAGCTCCCCCGCCGTCTGGACACGCCCCTCCGACTGCTCCGGCATTCCGGCCCCCCAACGCACCGTACGGATCCGAGCCCCGGGAGCGTCCACCTGCCCGGAGCCCCCGTCAAGGGGGTCCGTACGGTCGCGCGGCGGCACACCGGTCGCACGGAGGCCGTGGTCGGCCGGGGCCTCGGGAGCCCGAAGCCGGGGGCCGCGGCCCGGGACCCGGAAACCTGGGTTTCCGGGCCGGGACCGGGGGCTGCCGCCGGTGCTGCCGCTACTGGACGGGGAGGGGGACCGGGAGCGGCGGGGCCGGGACCGGGAGCGGCGGGAGGCCCGGGAGGCCGAGGCCCGTCAGGAGGGCGACGAGGGCTGCGACCAGGTCGGTGACGACGTCGGTGGCCTTGGCCTTGGCGTCGGTGGAGCAGCCGCAGGGGCCGGCGGCCTTGGTGAGGCCGTCGACGGAGGCCTTGAGCTTGTCGACGGCGCCGGTGGCGAGGTCGAGCGGGCCGGCGGCGGGCTTGGCCGCCTTGTGGGCGGCCACGGGGAGCGCCGCCGGGAGCTTCGGGGCCTCGACGGGCAGCGCCGGGGCGGCGACCGGCAGCTTCGGAGCCTCCACGGGCAACTTCGGGGCCTCGACCGGGAGCTTCGGAGCCTCGACCGGCAGCGCCGGGGCCTCCACCGGGAGCTTCGGAGCCTCCACCGGGAGCTTCGGGGCCTCCACCGGCAGCGCCGGGGCCTCGACCGGAAGCTTCGGCGGGTCCACCGGGAGGGCCGGGGCGTCCACCGGGGGGACCGGGACCGGGAGGGCCGGGGTGGCGGGGAGGGACTTCTTCAGGTCTGCGATCGCGGCGTCGATCTTCTCCTTGAAGGCGGCCAGGTCCGCCTCCGGGATCTTGCCGTCGGGGGACTTCAGGACCGCGGCCAGCAGGTCGGTGACGGGTTTCAGCAGTCCGCCGACGCCGCCCAGCGACTGCACCTGCGCGAGCAGGTCCTCGGTGCCCGGAATGGCCTTCCCGGCCGGGGCCGCGGCGAAGGTCGTGGCGGCGTGCGGTTTGGCGGGCGACTGCGCCGACGCCAGACCGGGGGACGCGGTCAGCAGGGTCAGGCAGAGGGCGGCGGGGACGGTGTAGCGCGTGATGCGGAGCAACGGAACTCTCCTGTCGAGGAGCCGCGGCATGGGACGTGCCGGGGCGTGACGTGATGGGGGACGCGACATGGGACGTGTCCCAGCCCACTCACCGACAGCCCGTCAGGGCCCGCAACCCGAACCCCCGCACCGCCCGGGAGGACACGCCGCGCAACCGGCCTACGTACGCCCGTGACCTGCGCGGACACCGTCACCCTCGGGCGATGCCCCGTCAGAAGGGCTGGGGCGTGGGCCCCTCCCACCGGACCTCGCCGTCCTGCCACCGGTCGGTCGGTGCGAGGCCGAGCCCCTCGGCGACGGCGGCGGACGCCGTGTGGTCGGGGTGGACGTGCGCGACGACCGTGCGCACCCCGGACCGGGAGAGCCACCCCGTCATCGCCCGGGCCGCCTCGTGGGCGATGCCGCGCCGCTGCCAGGGCGTGCCGACGATCCAGGCGATCTCGGCGACGTCCCCGGTGACGGTCGCCTGGACCGTCCCGGTCAGGCAGTCCTCCGCGTCGAGCCGGATCACCCAGTTCCGCCAGGTGACGCCGGGATCCGGGGAGCCGGCGGCCATCCGCTCGTAGCGGGCGCGCAGGGCCCCGGCCGTGGGCGGCTCGCCGCCGATGAAGGAGTACAGGGCCGGGTCGGACAGGACGGCGGCCATCTCCCCGGCGTGCTCGGCCCGCAGCGGCAGCAGGGTCAGGCGGCGGCCCGGGATGGCGGAGCCGCCGTGGCCGGGCTCTTCGGAGGGGGTCGCTGTCACGGCCCCACAGTAGGGCCGCCGAGGCGGGCCCCGAGGGCCCCATCGGCCCCCGCTAGGCTGCTCCCATGGATGGGTGGACGGCGCCGAGTTCCATCGAGCGCGAGCTGTACGGGGCCAAGGCGCGCGGGGATTGGGCGGGGTACCTCGACGTCCTCGCCCGGAGCGAGCTGTTCCTGGCGCAGTCCCGGGCGCAGGTCGACGCCGAGCCCACGCAGGCGCGCTTCCACCCCACCCCCGACCGGCGCTGCCTCGTCGTGCACACCCGCGGGATGCTGCCGGTGCCCGATCCGCACACCGTGTACCTGCCCAGGTCCCTCGCCTGGTTCGCGAACGCCTGGGACTCCGCCGACCCCCCGAACCTCGCCGTGAACCCCGGCTCCCCCGCCGAGGCCTACCTCGCCACCACCCCCGCCGACCTCGCCCGCTGGCGGGCCCACTGGGACGCCGCCGCCCCGGTCTGGGGGCTCGCCCCCGGAGCCGTGCACTCCCTGCACGTCGGCGGACCGCTGCACGGGCCCGTCGCGCACGGACTGGCCGTCGGAGCCCATCTCGCCGTCTCCAACGGGGAGTTCTGGAACGCCCTGGCCTATCACGGCAACGGCTACACCCGTGAGCGCGAGCGGCTCCGCAAGGGCTGGGGCATCACCTCCGCCGCGGAGTGGCACGACACCCTGCGCCGCCTGCTCGCCACCGACATGGTCAGCCCCGTCTGGGAGTTCGCGCTGCGCGTGCGCCGCGTCCTGGCCTCCGACTTCGCCGGCCCCGTGGACGTGGAGCACTGGCGGCACGCCGCCGCCTCCGCCCTGCGCCGCAGCGCCGAACGGGCCGCCGAACCGCAGCTCACCCCCGACGGGGTCACCCTCGCGGAGCCCCGCCCCACCGCCGAGGTGGAGGGCGAAGTGACGGGCGTGCAGCGGCTGATCGGCCGGATAGCCCGCTACGAGCAGCGCTTCCGCGCCGACGGACTGCTCCCCGAGGACGGCTGGGTCCGCTCCGTGGAGGGCTGGGACCAGGGCCGGGCCTCCCAGATGGCCCGCTGGGGCCTCGGAACCCGCTACGGGACCCTGGCCGATGCCGAGGACGGGGTCCTGCGCGCCGGAGAGGCGGCGAGGTCCACGTACCGCTCGTGGGAGGAGTTCTCCGCCGGGTACGCGCTGGGGCGGTGCCTGCACTTCGACGAGGAGGAGTTCGGCGAGTGGTACACGGGCGTACTGGCCAACCACCTCACCCTGACCGCCGACCCGGCGAGCCCCTGGCGCAACATCCCCTGGCAGCAGCCGTGACCCGGCAGGGCGCCATCACGACGGTGCTCCTGGACGGACCGGCCGCGCTGCGGGCCGCGGACGCGTTCGGGCTCGTCTACGCCGAGGCCTTCGCGGAGCCTCCGTACGGCGAGACCGAGAACCAAGCCGCCGCCGCCCAGGGCCAGTTCCCCGCCCTGACCCGCAGGCCCGCCTTCCGCGCGGCCCTGGCCCGTACGGCGCGGGGCGAGCCGGTCGGCATGGCGTACGGCTGGCCGCTCCCGCCCGAAGCCGTGTGGTGGGACGAGCTCACCGAGCAGCCCGTACCCGCGGCCCTGCGGCGCGAGGACGGGCGGCGGACCTTTGGGCTGATCGAGCTCGCCGTGCGCGGACCGTGGCGCGGGCAGGGCGTGGCCCGAGGCCTGCACACGGCGCTGCTCGACGGCATCACCACGGAGCGGGTGCTGCTGAACGTCCACCCGGAGGCCGGAGCGGCAGCGGCCGCCTACCGGTCGTGGGGCTACCGCAAGATCGGCGAGGCGCGGCCCCGGGGCGCGGACGCCGACCTGCACGACGTGATGCTGCTCGGTCTGCGCTGAGCGCGGTGGGTGCGGCGCCCCGCTAGCGGGGGGCGGTGGTCGTACGGTCGCGGTCGCGCGGGAGGCGGGCGAGGGTGACCGCGCGCAGCAGCCACTCGACCGGGCCGTACCGGTGGCGGCCCATCAGGCGGGCGCTCAGGGCGAGTTGGGTGCCGTACAGGGCGAGCGCGCCGAGGATGACGGGGGCCGCGCCGAGGCGGTCGTACAGGGCGAGGCCGTAGGCGGTGAAGACGAGGGCCATGACGAGGGACTGGCTCAGGTAGTTCGTCAGGGCCATCCGGCCGGCGGGGGCCAGCAGCAGCGCGGTGCGCGCGCCCCGGGCCGTCTTCATGAAGAGGAGCATGCCGCAGACGTACGCGGCGGTGAGCGCGGGCGCGGTGACCATGCCCACGACCGGGCCCAGCAGCGTCCACCGGGGACCGAGCACGCCGCTGCCGGCCAGGGCCATGAAGAGGCTGCCGGGCAGGCCCACGGCGGCGCCGAGCAGGCAGATGCGCCGCATCCGGGCCGTGTGGCGGCCCGTGCCGTCGAGGAGGCGGAGCTTGCCGCAGTACAGGCCGGTCAGGAAGGCCGCCAGGACGAAGCCGCCCATCAGCGGTACGGCGAGGAGCACGTCGGGGAGCTGGCCGAGGTTGGCCGACACGACGGAGGCCGCGTCGCCGCGGTAGTCGGCGACCAGTCCGGCGAAGCCCGCGGTGAGTTCCTCGTCCATCCCTGCCGATTCGGCGTCCGACACGAACAGGGAGGCCAGGCCGAGGAGGAGCAGGAGCGCGCTCGCGCAGCCGTACACGGTCCGGGCGGCGCGCAGGGCGGTCCGGGGCGAGCAGTTCCGGGCGGCGATCAGGACCAGGCCGATCAGGGCGTAGGTCATGAGGATGTCGCCGGTGTAGAGCAGGACGGCGTGCAGGGCGCCCAGGACGAACAGTCCGAGGGTGCGGCGGAGCATCCGGGGAACGGGGCTCGCGCCCTCGCGGGCGGCGGAGGCCTGCTGGAGGGTGAAGCTGTAGCCGAAGAGGAACGAGAACAGCAGGTAGAACTTGCCGACCGCGAGGGCCTGCACGGCCCCCTCGACGGTCCGGTCGAGCGCCGAGGCGTCCGGGTCGACGGCGCCGCCGGGGCCGTACGGGCTCGCCATCATCAGCGCGTTGACCAGCAGGATCCCCAGGAGGGCGAACCCGCGCAGGGCGTCGACCTCCGGTATGCGCGCCGGCCGGTCCGGGGCCGCGCCCTCCGCGACTTCCGCGCCCTGCGCGCCCTGCACGCCCTTCGCTGCCGGTCGTTCTGCGTCCGCGTGCTCTGCCGTTGCGGGCACGGCTTCCCCCCAGGTGGTCGTCGGTGCATGGAGCACCTTTCTCCTGGGGTGACGGTAGCCCGGCGGGTCGGGGCCGCGCGTCGCGCGCGACCCCGCGACCCGGGCCGTCAGAGACCTCGGGCGGCGGTCGCGATGCGCGCCGCGAGGGCCTTGCCCTTCGACTCCGCGTCCGCGAGCGCCTGCGCGTACGAGGCCTCCGCGAGCGGGATGAGTCCGGCCATCGCCGGGACGTGCGCGGCCAGGGTCAGCTCGGGGACGATGAAGTCGACCTCGGCGCCGAACATCTCGGTCAGCACTCCGGCCAGGTAGTTCTGGACGTACTCCATGCCCTCGCGCGGGGTGCCCGGCGCGTAGGAGCCGCCGCGGCTGGCGACGACGGTGACCGGCAGGCCCTTGAGGGGCGACTCGGGGCCCGCGGTGCGGCCCATCACGATGACCTGGTCGAGCCAGGCCTTCAGGGTGGAGGGGATGGAGAAGTTGTACATCGGGGCGCCGATCAGCACGGCGTCCGCCTGCTCCAGCTCCGCCACCAGCTTCAGCCGCTCGGCGAAGGCCGCGGCCTGCTCGGGGGTGTGGGTGGAGGGGTCGGCGAAGGCCGCGGACCAGGCGAGGCCGTCGAGGTGCGGTACGGGGTCGGCCGCCAGGTCGCGGTAGACGACGGTGCCCTCGGGGTGCTGCTCCTCCCAGGCCTTGCGGAACGCGGCGGACACCGCGCGCGAGGCGGAGCCGGCGGCGGGGTTCAGGGACGAGTCCAGGTGCAGAAGGGTGACCATGGGAACCTCCAGTGAGTGCATTTTCGTACGTCACTATTATTAGCACAGTCACTTACTTTTTCTCACCCCCTAAGGTGCGGGTAGTACCCTGAAGCCATGGCGGACAAGGCGGAGCAAGCGGAGAAGGCGAAGCAGCACCAGGACACCGGGGCGTGCAGCCGGGTGAGCGACGGCATCACCCAGGTCTTCGGACTGCTCGGAAAGCGCTGGACCGGGGTGATCCTGGCCTCGCTCATGGCGGGCCCGGTGCACTTCGCCGATCTGCGCAGGTCCATCGCCGGCATCAGCGAGCGCATGCTGTCCGACCGCCTGGTCGAGCTCGGGGCGGCCGGCCTCGTCCTGCGCGAGGTCGACGAGGGACCGCCCCTGCGGGTGGCCTACCGGCTGACGGAGCGGGGCGCCGCACTGAAGCCCGCGCTCACCGAGCTGGGCCAGTGGGCGGAAAAATGCCTGATCAAGGAAGAGGGAACCTGCTGACCGCGGGCCCCGCACCGGCCGACCTGCCCTAGTCGCCGCGCGTCCGCGCCAAATCGAAGGCGGGCCACGGGCCGCCCCGACTACCGTTCACCGCATGACTCCCGTACTGAACGACACCGTACGCAAGCTCCTCGACGCCCCCCACCCGGCCGTGCTCGCCACCCTCAACCCCGATGGCAGCCCGCAGAGTTCGGTGGTCTGGGTGACCCGCGACGGCGACGAGGTCCTGATCTCCACCGAGCGCGGCCGCGCCAAGGAGCGCAACATCGCGCGGGACGCCCGGATCGGCCTCACCGTCTTCGACCTGGCCAACCCCTTCCTCTACGCCGAGATCCGCGGCACCGCCACCGTCACCGAGGACACCGGCCGGGCCGTCGCCGTCCGCATCGCGGAGGAGTACGAGGGGCCGGGCGCGGGCGCGGACTACGCCAACGCCCCGGCCGAGAACGTCCGGGTCGTCCTGCGCCTCACCCCGGCCAAGGTCCTCGGCAACGCGGCCCGCTGAACCACCGGGCCGCTACGGAAGCCCCGGCCGCACCGCCGCCCAGGCGTCCACGGCCACCGCCAGGGGGTCGGTCGCCGCGAGGTGGGGCCGGGCCGGTTCCGTGCAGCGGATCAGGTTCTTGATGCGGCGCAGCCGGAGGATGTCGGGGCGCGACAGGTCCCGCCAGACCCGGGCCTGCGCCGCAGCCCGCTCCGGGGTCAGATCGAAGCGGGCCAGCACGTCCCGGCACAGCTCGGCGGGGTCCCGGTCGGGATCCCAGGGCTCGCCTGGTCCGAAGCACCGGAGCAAGTAGCTTCGTACGTACGGCCGTTCCTCCGAGCGCTCCGAGCGCTCGATGGCGGCCAGCGCGAGCCGGCCCCAGCGCAGCCGCACCCCGTCGGGCAGCTCCTCGCCCTGCATCCGGCTCGTCGCCAGGGACCGCAGCTGCTCCGGGTGCGGCTCCTCCAGCAGCGGCGGCCCGGTGGCCAGCCACTGCTCCAGATCGGCCAGCGCGTGCCCGTCAGGCGGTACGTACGTCAGCACCTGCCCGCGGGCGAGCAGCGCGACCACGGGCCCCGTGAGGTGCACCTTCGCCACGTGCCCCGCGTCGAAGGAGCCGACCGTGCGCCCGTACCGCTCGATCCCCCGCAGCCTGGTCCGCAACTCCCCGGCCGCATAAGCCTGCCCGGCCCGGGCCACTCCGCCGATGCACCGCACCACGCACACCCCGCCCGTGACGTCGGCCGCCTCGACGGCACACACCTGCAACTCCGCGATGGACACCGTCCCACCCTTCTCCCGGCGGGGAGGCTACCCCCGGGAAACGCCGGGCGCGGCCACTTCCGGATCCGGCGGGCTGCCGGATGCCCGGAGTGACCGCGGCCCGCGCGAAGCGGTCGCCTGCGGACGGCTACCAGCCGGTGCCGATCTGGGTGCGGTCGGCGAAGCCGCCGGCGCCGTTGCCGGGGTAGAAGTACAGCGCGCCGGCCACGTCCGCGGGGGCCTGGACGGCGTCCAGGTCGCCCTTGCCGTCGCCGTTGAAGTCGGCGCCCACCAGCTGCCGCATGCTGTTCCAGTGCGTACCGAGCTGGGTGCGGGAGCCGAGGGTGCTCATCCCGTTGAGGGCGCCCGTGGAGGGGTACTTCCACAGCACCCCGGCCGCGTCGACGGTCACCAGGTCGGGCTTGCCGTCCGCGTCGAGGTCGCCGGGGACCGTCAGTTCGGCCATCGTGCCCCAGCCCGCGCCGATCTGGGTGCGCGGGCCCAGCGTGCCGGTGCCGTTCAGGGAACCGGTGCCCGGGTAGACCCACAGCGCACCGGCCGTGTCGAGGGCCACCAGATCCGCCGTGCCGTTCCTGTTCGCGTCCAGCGCGGTCAGCTCCCGCATCGAGCCCCATCCGGAACCGATCTGGGTGCGGGTGCCCAGCGTGCGCATCCCGGCCGCGCTCCCCGAGCCCGGGTACAGGTACAGGCCTCCCGAGGCGTCCACCGTCAGCAGGTCCGGCTTCCCGTCCCCCGTGTAGTCCGCGGCCGTGAGCTCGCTCATCGCGCCCCAGCCCGCCCCGATCCGGATCCGGTCGCCGAGGCCGCCGGCCCCGTTGCCGGGGTACAGCCAGAGGGTGCCCGTCGTGCTCTCCACACCGGTGAGGTCCTGCTTCCCGTCACCCGTGAAGTCCGCCGCGGTCAGCCGCCCCATTCCGGCGGGCGCCTTGGGCCAGGGGATGTTGAGGACGGTGCGCTCGCCGGGAGCCTCGCCGATCAGCCAGAGCTGGTCGCTGCCCGGCCAGTAGGAGAAGTTCTCCGGGTTGACCGGGGTCCGCGTGACGAGCCGTACGGGCTCGCCCGGGCGGGTCTCGTAGAGGCAGCCGGCGTACTGGCGGATGTCGTTCTGGTCCGGCTGGTGCTCCGCGGGGACGAACTCCGGGCAGGCGCCCGCGAGGACGAGGCGACCGTTGTTCATGGCGACGCCCTGGGTGCCGCCCATCGGCGAGGCGAAGGCTTCGGCGGCCTGCACGCGGCCCGCGCCGTCGGCTTTGAGCACTCCGGTGGCCGGGTCGATGGGCCAGCGGACCACGGGGGCGGAGGCCTTGCCGAACTCGCCCTCGACCGCGGCGGGATCGCCCTCGGCGGCGACCAGGGCGGGCTGGGAGCCGCTGAGGTCCAGCGAGGCGGCGGTGAGGCACGGGCGCTGGGGAACGCCGGCGTAGCTTCCGCAGCCGGTGCCCTGACCGGTGTACGCGTAGCTGCCCTGGCGGGGCAGGACGTAGGCGTGACCCGCACCCCGGGCCTTGCCGTCGGCGCCGAGGCCGAAGGCCGTGCCGGTGGTGACGTCCATCTTCCAGATGTCGTTGAGGTCGAAGACGTCGAAGCCGCTGCCGATGGAGGCGACGTAGAGCTTGCTGCCGGCCCAGACGACCGCGTTGGCGTGGCCACCGAGGACGGGGGTGTAGTTGTCGCCGGCGCTGTTGAGGGCGGCGAGCTGCACGTGCCGGTAGGTGACGTGGGCGGGGTCGGTGACGTCGGCCAGGGTGATGCGCTCGCTGCCGGAGGCCCCGTACCAGCTGCTGACGATCACCTTGCGGCCCCCGACGACGGCCTGCGACTGCGCGGACTCCCCGGAACCGGCGAGGCCCTGGGGGGTCCACTCGCCGGTGGCGTCGTCGGTGGTGTTCCAGCAGAAGCCCTGCGCCCCGGCGACGTTGGTCGGGTGGCACAGGCCGCGGCCGGTGCTGAGCCCCGCGGTATCGGCGAGCACGTCCGCCGCCTTGGCCCGCTTGAGCGCCGGGTGCGCGGCTTCGAAGGCCGAAATCCGGTCCGCCTCGCGGCCGTTGTCCGACTGCAGCCCCATCCCGGTGGTGCTGAGCGGCACGACCTTGTTGGGGGTGGCGATGGCCCCGTCGGGGACCGTGGCGGCGTTCGCCGGGGTGGTGCCCAGGCAGGCGAGCGCCAGGGCCGCCGCGACCACGGCGCCGAGTGCGGAGGTGCGGGTGCGGGGGCGGAGGGCCATGGTGGCGCTCGTCCTTTCGGAAGTGCGGGCGGGTGGACGGGGAGAAGCGGCCCGGAGGCCCGAGGGCCGTACTGCGTGCGCGGGGTGGGGCGGGGTGGGGCGGGGTGGGGCGGGTTACCAGCCGGAGCCGATCTGGACGCGGTTGCCCAGGGTGTTCATGCCGTTGAGCGCACCGGTGCCGGGGTAGCTGTAGAACTTGCCGGTGTTGCCCTCGTTGGCCTCGACGGCGTCCACGTCGCCGATGCCGTCGTTGTTGAAGTCACCGCTGACCAGATTGGTCATGGCGTTCCAGCCGGCGCCGATCTGGACGCGGTTGCCCAGGGTGTTCATGCCGTTGACCGCACCGGTGCCCGGGTAGGCGTAGAGGTTCCCGGACGCGACCTCGCGGGCCACGATGTCGTCCTTGCCGTCGTTGTTGAGGTCGCCGGGGCTGACGATCTCGTCCATGGCGTTCCAGCCGGAGCCGATCTGGACGCGGTCGTTGAAGCCGCCGTTGCCGTTGCCCGGGTAGACGAACAGCTTGCCGTCGGAACCCACCGCGAGCAGGTCGGTCTTGCCGTCCTTGTTGACGTCGGCGCCGGCCAGGTCGTGCATGGAGTCCCAGCCGGTGCCGGCCTGGATCCGGTTGCCGAAGGTGCCGTCGCCGTTGCCCGGGTAGATCCACAGCTTGCCGTCGGCGTCGACCGCGGCGATGTCGCGGTGGGCGTCGGAGGTGAACTTGCCGGAGGACAGCTCGCTCATCGAGCCCCAGTTGGTGCCGACCTGGACGCGGTCGCCGAGCTGCCCGCCGCTGGTGCCCGGGTAGTAGAAGAGCTTGCCGCTCGCGGACTCCACGGCGATGACGTCGGCGACGGCGCTGCCGCCGAAGTTGCCGCCGGTCAGGTCGGTCATACCGGCGTCGGGGGCCGTCGGAGTGCCTTCGATGATCTTGTTGTAGCGGTAGGGCTTGAAGGCCGCGACGTTGATGTAGTCACGGGTGTAGGTGTTCTTCCGGGCGGTGAGGCCGCTCTTGGGCTCCTCGATGATGTTGGCCACGGTGTGGCTCGCATCGGTCCAGCCGGTGAAGAGCACGACGTGCTGGTTGATGTTGTTGAGCGCGTCGCCGGGCTGGAGGTCGTCCAGGCCGGCGAGCCTCGTGGAGACCTGCGGAAGCGTCTGGGTGACGAGGCTGCTGCCGAGGTGCCAGGCCAGCGAGACCAGGCCCGAGCAGTCCGCGCGGTAGGAGCGGCCGAGCGAGTCCGGCACCCAGGTGGTCTGGCTGTACGGGACCTTCTCGTCGACCCAGTACTGGGCCCGGGACAGGACCTCGGCGCGGGTGATGCTGCCGTTGACGGTGGAGGCGGTCGCGGCCACCGGAGCGGCGGACAGCGAGCTCGGGGCCGTGGCACCGGGGGCGGCGTTGACCACCGTGACGGCCGCTGCGGCGACGAGCGTGGCGATGGCGGTGGTCTTCAGGGTGCGGGTGATCACGGACACGAGGACTCCTCGGAGTGGCGGTGCGGGGCACCGCGGCGAAGGCGGGTCTGAGTGGTGCGGGTGGTCGTGCAGGTGCTGCTGGTGGTGCTGGTGGTGCTGGTGGTGCGAAGTTCTGGGGGCGGTGCGGCGGCCGTGGCGCCGCTACCAGCCGGAGCCGATCTGGGCGCGGTTGCCGAAGCCGCCGCTGCCGTTGCCGGGGTAGAAGAAGAAGTCGCCGGTCGACCCGGTGGGGGCCTCGACCGCATCGAGGTCGCCGTTGCCGTCGCCGTTGAAGTCGGCGCCGACCAGCTGGCGCATGCTGTCCCAGTTGGAGCCGACCTGGGACCGGGCGCCGAGGGTGTTCATGCCGGCCAGGGAGCCGGTGGTGGGGTACTTCCAGAGGGCGCCGGCCGCGTCGACGGCGAGCAGGTCGGCCTTGCCGTCGGCGTTCAGGTCGCCGGGCACGGCCAGTTCGGTCAGGCCGCCCCAGCCGGAGCCGATCTGGGTGCGGGCGCCCAGGGTGTTCATGCCGGCCAGGGAGCCGGTGCCCTGGTAGGACCACAGCGCACCGTTGGTGTCGATGGCCAGCAGGTCGGGCTTGGCGTCCTTGTTGACGTCGACGGCGGTGAGGTCGCGCATCGAGCCCCAGCCGCTGCCGATCTGGGTGCGGGAGCCCAGGGTGTTCGTCCCGTTGGCGGCCCCGGTGCCGGGGTAGGCGTAGAAGGCTCCGCTGGAGTTCTCCACGGCCAGCAGGTCGGCCTTGCCGTCACCCGTGAAATCGGCGGCCGACAGCTTGCTCATGCCGTCCCAGCCCGATCCGATCTGGATGCGGGAGCCGAGGGCGCCGGATCCGGTGCCGGGGTACAGCCACAGCTTCCCGGAGGCCGATTCGACGCCGACCAGGTCCGCCTTGGCGTCACCGGTGAAGTCGGCCGCGGTGAGCTGGACCATGCCCACGGGGGCGGGCGGGGTGGCGGGGTAGGGATCGGCATGGTCGTTCGCCAGCGGAGATCCGCAGTTGGGCCAGGCCCTCCAGCCCTGACCGGCGAGGATCTTCTCGCCTATCAGGATCTGCTGTTGCTTGGTGGCCCGGTGCGGATAGGACGCGTACTGCTTGCCGCCGAAGGCGTTCCACGTGGGCAGCGAGATCTGCAGACCGCCGAAGTAGTTCCCGCTGGGGTCGATGACCTGCCAGTTCCCGGTGGCCTCGCACTGCGCGACCTTGTCCCAGGTGGCCACCGAAGCGGCCTGTGCGGAGCCGCCGGTGAGGAGCGGCGAGAGGAGCAGGGACATCGACGCGGTGGCGACGGCGGCCTTCAGGGTGCGGTTGCGCACGGGGAACTCTCCTGTGGGTGTGAAAGTGCGGGGGCCCGTCCCGGATGCGGGAGGGCGGACCGGCCCGGCGGGAGCGCTGTCCCGGTGGACGGGATGCGCGGTCGACCGCCGGGCGGTCGGCGTCAGTTGTCGAAGTTCCAGCCGGCGCCGTTGTCGATGCGGGCGCCGAGCCGGCCGCCACCGGTGCCCGGGTAGACGTAGAGCTTTCCGTCGTTCTGGCGGGCCACGATGTCGTCCTTGCCGTCGCCCGTGTAGTCGCCGGCTCCGGTGACGCTGGACATCACGTCCCAGCCGGTGCCCGCCTCGATGCGGGATCCGAGGGGCCCGTTGCCCAGGCCCGGGTAGACGAAGAGCTTGCCGGTGGCCTCCTCGACGGCGACCACGTCGTTCTTGCCGTCTCCGGTCAGGTCCCCCGCTCCGGCGGCCACGCTCATCGAGTCCCAGTTGGTGCCGGTCTGGACGCGGTTGCCGAAGTGGCCGTTGGACTGGCCCGGGTAGAGGAACAGCTTGCCGGTCTCGGTCTCCACGGCCAGCAGGTCGCCCTTGCCGTCGCCGGTCAGGTCCTGCGTACCGGCGATGCGCATGTCGTTCCAGCCGGCCCCGTTGTCTACGCGGGCCCCCAGGCGGCCGTTGGTCTGCCCCGGGTAGACCCACAGCTTCCCGGTGGACTTCTCCACGGCCAGGACGTCCGCACGGGAGTCCCCGGTGATGTCGCCCACGCCGGAGATCTGGTTGATGGAGCCCCAGCCGCCGTTGTCGATCCGGGTGCCGAAGCGCCCGTTGCCCTGGCCCGGGTACAGCCACAGGGTCTTCCCGTCGGTGCCCTCCCGGGCCAGCAGGTCGGGCTTGCCGTCGCCGGTCAGGTCACCGACCGCGGTGAGCGGGGCGGGCGAAGCCGGTTCGGGAGAACCGCAGTTGGCGCTGGTGATGTTGCGAGTGGTGTACGAGTAGGCCGCGCCGTTGAAGACCGCGGGCTGTCCGACACCGTTCAGGGTCTGCTCGAAGTGCAGGTGCGCGCCGCTGGAGTTGCCGGTGTTGCCGACCCGGCCGATCATCGTGCCCGCGGCGACCGTGGTGCCGGCGGTCACCGACGTGCTCTGCAGGTGGGCGTAGTGGGTGGTCCAGCCGCCGCCGTGGTCGATCTGCACGTGGTTGCCCGCCCAGCCTCCGGAGGCGCCGGCGATGCTCACGGTGCCGGCCGCGCTGGCCACGACCGGGCGGCCGGTGTCCTCGGGGTAGTAGTTCAGGTCCACCGAGTAGGAGGGTGCGTGCCCCGAGTAGGTGGTCGCCGTCCAGTTCTCGCCGCAGGCGGCGGGAAGCTGGAAGTCGGGCTTGCCGGCGGCCTGTGCTGTCGGGAGACAGATCATCGTCGCGACGACGGCGGTGGCCGCCGCGGTGACGGTGAGGGCGCGCTTGGGCATGGCGGGGCTCCTTGGGGTGCTGCGAAGTGAGTGGTCAGGTGTGCCGGGGCCGTCCGCCGGTACGAATGCGGCGGGGCGGGCGCGGGGCCGGCTCGGCTCCGGACGGCTGTCCTGCAGGAACAGCGGTCGTACGGGGCGGGGCGGCGGGCCCGTCGGGGCGCGGCGGCGGTGCTGTGCGGCCGTGTTGTGCGGCCGTGTTGTACGGCCGTGTTGTACGGCCCTGCTGAGCGGCGGTGCTGGGCGGCGGTGCTGGGCTCACGCCGTTCGGAGAAGAAGAAGAAGAAGAAGGGGGCCCGTTGGCGGGCCGGATGGGGCCGGTCGGGTCAGGACCAGCCCATCGTGTCCTTGCCGGCGGCGGGAGCGGTCCCGGCGGGAGCGACAGCGGGAGCGGCGGCGGACACCGAGGGCTGCGCAGCCTGGGCGGTGGAGGCCTGGAGGGCGCCGGCCACGAGGAAGGAGGAGGTGAGGGCGGTGACCGCGGCGGCCTGGGCGAGACGGGTGCGAAGCATGTTCTTGGTCCTTTTCTAACGTGTGGTCGGTGTCCTGAACCGGTCTGCGTCCCGCGGTGACGCTGTCCGGTTCCTTGTCCGCCGGGCGGTGTTCCCTGCTGACAAGAACTACTCTCGCCGCTGGTCAGGTGGGGTGGAAGGGGATTCGCCTGGACGCAAATGGCCTTGGCCCGTTCCGTCCACCGACCCCGCCGGGGGGACGGAAAGGGCCACCAGCGACTCGTAGAACGGCGCGACCATGGGTGCCTGCGCGAGCAGCAGCGCCCACCCGGCGAACTCCTCGTGTTCCAGGACCCGGCGGCAGAGCCCGGCCGCGTTCGACTCGGCCTGCGCGAGGCTCCCGGCCCGGACGTAGAGGCCGACGATCGGGTGCGGAAGCGCGCGGGGATGGGCCACCACGTGCTCGATGCCGTCGCCCTCATGGGCGAGCGCGCAGACGACGGACGCGGCCCGCGGGGGCAGGACGACACCGGGAGGACCCTGGAAGCGGGCGTGCACGAGGTACATGGACGCGACGATTCCAAAGTACGGACCACCGGTCCACGTTCCAGAGGTGGACAGTTGGGGCCCTGGACGCAAGCGGCCACGGACCGGCCGGCCCAAATCCCCTTACACCCCTGGTGAGGGCCGTGGCATGATCACATGCACCCCCGGGGGTGGGGTGCATGTTTCAAGGGGGCTGCACAGTGCTGACCGCACTAGGACTCGATTCGGTCGCGGAATCCGTCTACCGCGCCATGCTCGGCGATCCGGCGGGCGGTGTCGCCGAGCTCGTCGCCCGGGTGGGTGCGCCCCGGCAGGAGGTGCTCGGCGCCCTCGATCTGCTCAGCGAGCTGGCCCTGGTGCGGCCCTCGGCCGAGCACGAAGGCAGGATGCGGGCGGTCTCCCCCGACATCGGCATGGAAATCCTGATGGCCCGCCAGCAGGCGGAACTCGCGGCGCAGCAGCAGCGGTTGGAGGCCTCGCGGGCGGTCGCCGCCCAGCTCATCGCCGAGTACGCGGACCTGCGCCCGGCAGCCTCCAGCCCCGGGGTCGAGCAGCTCATCGGCATCGACGAGATCCGCGAGTGCCTCACCCGGCTGACCCGGGACGTCACCACCGAGGTCATGTCGTTCGCGCCGGGCGGCGCCCAGCCCGCCTCCCAGATGGACGCCTCACGGCCCCTGGACGAGCAGCTGCTGGGCCGCGGGGTGCGGATGCGCACCATCTACCTGAACAGCGTGCGCAACGACCAGGCCACCGTCGAGTACGCGAACTGGCTGGCCGGGCTGGGCGGAGAGATCCGTACCGTGCCGGTCCTGCCCACCCGGATGATCATCACCGACCGGTCCACCGCGGTCATCCCCGTCAGCAGTGACGACACCTCCGCCGGGGCTGTCCTCCTCACCGGGCAGGGCACGCTGACCGCGCTGTGCGCGCTCTTCGAGAGCGCCTGGGCGGGTGCGCAGCCGCTCGGCGAGGCCGCCCCGACGAGCAGCGGCGGGCTGAGCCCCCAGGAGTCCACGACCATCGCGCTGCTGGCCCAGGGCCACACCGACGAGTCCATCGCCAAGCGGCTCGGTGTCTCCCAGCGCACGGCCCGCCGCATCGCGACCGACCTGATGGAACGCCTCGGTGCGCGCAGCCGGTTCGAGGCGGGCGTGCGGTGCGTGCAGCGGGGCTGGATCACGGAGTAGCGGCGAAGGGGTCCGCGGGGCGGTGCCCCCGGACCCCTCGTGCTCAGGCCTCCTGGGCCGCTTCCAGGACCAGGCGGATCTCGCTGACCTCGTAGCCGGCGCGGGTGAAGGCGGCGGCCATCGGGGCGTTCACGGTGTCCGTGGTGGCGGTGATGCGGTCGGCTCCCTCGGAGGCGTGGAAGCGGGTGATCTCGGCGAGGACCTCGTCGATCAGGCCCTTGCCGCGCTGCTCGGGGACGACGCCGAGGTAGCCGACGTTGCGGTGGTACGGGGTCGCGGACGGGATCGCCATGCCGGCGAGGGTGCCGTCGGGCAGGTGGGCGAGGCGCCACCAGGAGCGCTCGCCCGGGCAGTCGGTGTAGAACTCGACGTCGTCGCGCGCCAGTTCCTCGGCGTCGATCGTGCGGAGCTCGTTCTGGGTGTGCAGGTCCAGGCTGCCCTGCGACAGGCGGACGAAGGCGTCGAGGAACTCCTCGTCGGTGCCCTCCCGGAAGACCAGCCGGCCGGTGGGCTCCGCGGTGCCCGCGGCCGGGGTCCACTCGAAGCGGAGCCGCTCGATCTCGCGGACCAGGCCGGAGGAGGCCGCCGCCTTCTGTCGCCAGGCGACCGCGTCGGCCATGCCGTCGGAGGAGGTGCGCCAGTCGCGCGGGAGCGAGATGTTGTAGTCGGGGATTTTGCCGAAGGCCTCGTGCCCGGCGGCGAGCAGCCCGGCGGCGACGGCGGCCGGGTCCGGCACGGAGCTGTGCACCTGGAGGCAGTCGAGCACGTTCGGGCGCTCGCTGTCGGCGCGGCCCCACCACAGGGCCCGGGCCAGGACCTCGCCGTTCTCGTCCTCGGCGATCCAGGTCCACTCGGGGCGCATCCGGCCCTCGGCGAGCTCTTCGCGGATCTTCTCGGGGGTGAGGGCGGGGACGGGGCCATCGGCCGGGTAGGCGAGGGCGCGGTCCAGGTCGGTGGGGTCTGCGGTGGCAGCGCGGAAGTGCATGGGTCGAATGATCACACCTGACGGAGGAGTCCTCCAGCGAGTTTCCGCACGTCAGGGGCGGTTTGGTACGGATTTCCGGCCTCCGGGTGGAATACCCGGAGGCCGGTCCGCGGGCCGTCAGGACCAGGTGATCAGACGGCGGGGGTGCTCCAGGACGGCGGCGATGTCCGCGAGGAAGCGGGAGCCGAGCTCGCCGTCGATGAGGCGGTGGTCGAAGGACAGCGCCAGGGTGGTGACGTGGCGCGCCTTGACCTTGCCCTTGTGGACCCACGGCTGGAGCTTGATCGCGCCGACCGCGAGGATCGCGGACTCGCCGGGGTTCAGGATGGGCGTACCGGTGTCGACGCCGAAGACGCCGACGTTGGTGATGGTGATCGTGCCGTTCTGCATGTCGGCCGGGGAGGTCTTGCCCTCGCGGGCCGTGGCGACCAGCCCGGACAGGGCCTGCGACAGCTCGCCGAGCGTCTTGGCGTGGGCGTCCTTGATGTTCGGGACGATCAGCCCGCGGGGGGTGGCCGCCGCGATGCCCAGGTTGACGTAGTGCTTGAGCACGATCTCCTGGGCCGCCTCGTCCCAGGACGCGTTCACGTCCGGGTTGCGGCGGACGGCCACGAGGACGGCCTTGGCGATCAGGAGCAGCGGGTTGATCCGGAGCCCCGCGAGGTCCGGGTCCTCCTTGAGCTCCTGGACCAGCTTCATCGTGCGGGTCACGTCGAAGGTGATGAACTCGGTGACGTGCGGCGCGGTGAAGGCGGAGCCGACCATGGCCTGGGCGGTGATCTTGCGGACGCCCTTGACCGGGATGCGGGTCTCGCGGACGGACCCGGCGGCCTCGGCCGGAGCCTGCGCCGCCTGAGCCGCCTGCGCCGCAGCCGGAGCCTGGGCCTGTACGGGAGCCGCCTGCGGCTCCTGAGCCACCGGGACCGCCGCGGAGACGGCCTGCGGGGTGATGGCCGCAGCGGCCGCAGCGTGGACGTCCTCGCGGGTCACGACCCCGCCGTCGCCGGTGGGGACCACCGCGGCCAGGTCGATGCCGAGGTCCTTGGCGAGCTTGCGCACCGGCGGCTTCGCCAGCGCCTTGCCCGCGCCGCCCTGGGCGGGGACCACCGCGGGGGCGGCCGGAGCCGCCGGGGCCGCCGGAGCCGTGGCCGGAGCCGCCGGAGCGGCCGCGGCGTGGGCCACGCCCGTGCCGTTCTGTGCGGCGACCGCGGGCTGCGGAGCCTTGCGCGGGCGGCGCTTCGTAGAGGCGGTGGAGACTCCGTAGCCGACCAGGACGGGCTGGCGGGCCGCCGGGGCCTCGGGCTCCGCCGCGGCTGCGGCGACGGCCACGGGGGCTGCCACGGGGGCTGCCACCGCTGCCGGGGCCTCGTCGGCCGGGCCGGTCCGCACCGAGATGATGACCTGGCCGACGTCGACCGTGACGCCCTCCTCGAAGAGGAGCGCGTGCACGACCCCGTCGAAGGGGATCGGCAGCTCGACGGCCGCCTTCGCCGTCTCCACCTCGCAGACGACCTGGCCGTCGGTGACGGTGTCACCCGGCTGGACGTACCACTTGAGGATCTCGGCCTCGGTGAGGCCCTCGCCCACATCGGGCATCTTGAATTCGCGGATCGTCATCGCAGGGCTCTCCTCAGTACGCCAGCGAGCGGTCGACTGCGTCGAGCACCCTGTCCAGGCCCGGCAGGTACTCGTCCTCCAGGCGGGCCGGCGGGTACGGGGCGTGGTAGCCGCCCACGCGCAGCACGGGCGCCTCCAGGTGGTAGAAGCACCGCTCCGTGATGCGAGCGGCGATCTCCGAACCCACACCGAGGAACACCGGCGCCTCGTGGACCACCACGAGCCGGCGGGTCTTCTCCACCGACGCCTGGATCCCGTCGAAGTCGACCGGGGACATCGAGCGCAGGTCGACGACCTCCACCGACTTGCCCTCCTCGGCGGCGGCCGCGGCGGCCTCCAGGCAGACCTTCACCATGGGCCCGTAGGCCGCAAGGGTGATGTCGGTACCCGTACGGGCCACCCGCGAGCCGTGCAGCGCGTCGGGGATGGCCTCGACGTCGACCTCGCCCTTGTCCCAGTAGCGGCGCTTCGGCTCGAAGAAGATCACCGGGTCGTCGCTGAGGATCGCCTGCTGGAGCATCCAGTAGGCGTCGTTCGCGTTGGACGGCGAGACCACCTTCAGGCCCGGGACGTGCGCGAACAGCGTCTCCGGGGACTCCGAGTGGTGCTCGACCGCGCCGATGCCGCCCGCGTAGGGGATGCGGATGACGACCGGCATCTTGATGGTGCCGAGCGAGCGCGCGTGCATCTTGGCGAGCTGCGTGACGATCTGGTCGTACGCGGGGAAGACGAACCCGTCGAACTGGATCTCCACGACGGGCCGGTACCCGCGCAGGGCCAGGCCGATCGCGGTGCCGACGATGCCGGACTCGGCGAGCGGGGTGTCGATGACCCGCTCCTCGCCGAAGTCCTTCTGCAGTCCGTCGGTGATGCGGAAGACGCCGCCGAGCTTGCCGACGTCCTCGCCCATGATGAGGACCTTGGGGTCCTCTTCGAGGGCCTTGCGCAGGGAGTCGTTGAGCGCCTTGGCGATGGTGAGCTTCTGTACGGCCATGACGGTCACTCCCCGCCTTCGAAGGACGCGAGGTAGGCGGCGAACTGCGCGCGCTCCTCGTCGACGAGCGCGTGCCCGTCCGCGTAGACGTTCTCGAAGATCGCCATGACGTCCGGGTCGGGCATCGAGCGCACGACCTCGCGCACCCGCTTGCCGAGCGCCTCGCTCTCCACCTCCAGCTGCTCGAAGTACGCCTCGTCGGCGCCTCCGGTGGCCAGCAGGTGGGCCTTGAGGCGCAGGATCGGGTCCTTGGCCTCCCAGGCCGCCGTCTCCTCGTCGCGCCGGTACTTCGTCGGGTCGTCGGAGGTGGTGTGCGCACCCATCCGGTACGTGAAGGCCTCCACCAGGGTGGGTCCCTCTCCCCGGCGGGCCCGCTCCAGTGCCCAGCGGGTCACCGCGAGGCAGGCCAGTACGTCGTTGCCGTCCACCCGGACGCCCGGGAAGCCGAAGCCCTGCGCGCGCTGGTAGAGCGGTACGCGCATCTGGCGCTCGGTGGGCTCGGAGATCGCCCACTGGTTGTTCTGGCAGAAGAACACCACGGGCGAGTTGTAGACCGCCGAGAAGGTGAAGGCCTCCGCCACGTCGCCCTGGCTGGACGCGCCGTCGCCGAAGTAGGCGATGACCGCCGAGTCGGCGCCGTCCTTGGCCACGCCCATCGCGTACCCGGTCGCGTGCAGCGTCTGGGAGCCGATGACGATCGTGTAGAGGTGGAAGTTGTTGGTGGTCGGGTCCCAGCCACCGTGGTTCACACCGCGG
Source organism: Streptomyces sp. NPDC058401 (assembly GCF_042722885.1). NCBI lineage: Bacteria > Bacillati > Actinomycetota > Actinomycetes > Kitasatosporales > Streptomycetaceae > Streptomyces > Streptomyces sp. NPDC058401. Next base: position 12,064 of record NZ_JBHXKA010000030.1, on the reverse strand, counting down.
AACATGCCGAGGAGGTTGGTCGGGTCGACCCCGCGGCACCACGCCACGCCGTGCTCGCGGTAGGTCGGGAAGACGTAGTCGTCGTCGCGCAGGGCCCGGCCGGAGCCGATCTGGGCGGCCTCCTGGCCGAGCAGCGAGGCCCACAGGCCCAGCTCGCCCTGGCGCTGGAGGGCGGTCGCCTCGCCGTCGAAGCGGCGGGTCATGACCATGTCGCGGTAGAGACCCCGCAGGTCATCGGTGGTGATGTCGGCGACGAAGGGCGCGAATTCCGCGATGTCGGGATGGTCCGCGACCTCGACCCGCTCCCCTTCAGGCGTCAGCAGCTGTACGAGCTGGGGCTCGGCGTCATGCGTCTTCGCGGTGGCAGCGGCGGGCTTGGCGGCGCTTGCCGCGCCGGCCGGCCGCTTGGTGCCGCTGCGGCGCGGCTTGCGCGCGGCAGTGCTCTCCACGGTCACGATTGCTCCTCCGTCGGTCCGGCACCCGGGTTCTCCGGGGACCAGTGCGGCTCACCTGGATCTCTGCCCGCGCACGGGGTGGGTGCGCTTCGGGTCTGGGATTCAGGCGTGACAGGTGCCCCGGCGAGTGCCCTGCGCAATGCACGTTACCCAGTGCGTCGCATAACTGCGAAACCCCGTTTGACCTGCGATTTTGCTTGGATTTCCAAGTAAATCCGCGGAACCGGGAACAACCACTGGTCACAGCCTTGCAGGGGGCCGGAACAACGGCACGTTATCCCGGCCGTCCCCGGCAGGGAAGGGGTGAGTGTGTGAAACTGAGTTCGTGCGCGAAAACGGAAAAATCAAGGTATTCCTCCTGGACGACCACGAAGTGGTACGCAGGGGTGTTCACGAGCTGTTGTCGATGGAATCGGACATCGAGGTCGTGGGTGAGGCCGGTACGGCCGCCGACGCGCTGGTCCGCATCCCCGCCACCCGCCCCGACGTGGCCGTGCTCGACGTCCGGCTGCCCGACGGCAGCGGCGTGGAGGTGTGCCGCGAGGTGCGCTCCCAGAACGAGGACATCAAGTGCCTGATGCTGACCTCGTTCGCCGACGACGAAGCCCTGTTCGACGCGATCATGGCCGGCGCCTCGGGCTACGTGCTCAAGGCGATCCGCGGGAACGAGCTGCTCAACGCGGTGCGTGACGTGGCGGCCGGCAAGTCCCTGCTGGACCCCGTCGCCACGGCCCGGGTGCTGGAGCGGCTGCGCGACGGCAAGAACGGCAAGGGCGACGACCGGCTCTCCAACCTCACCGAGCAGGAGCGCAAGATCCTCGACCTGATCGGCGAGGGCCTGACGAACCGGGTGATCGGCGAGCGCCTGCACCTGGCCGAGAAGACCATCAAGAACTACGTCTCCAGCCTGCTCTCGAAGCTCGGCATGGAGCGCCGCTCGCAGGCCGCCGCGTACGTGGCCCGCCTGCAGGCCGAGAAGCGGAACTGAGTCCGTAACTCGGTGGGCCGCAATTCAGCGGGCCGTAACTCAGTGTGACGCCCCGTGGTGGCACGATTCCACGGGGCGCACTGTTTAATTCGGGACCAACGTCCTTCATGTGCGGGGCGGGCTCCTCTTTCCCCACACGGTGTCGGTACCCGACAGTGGATGACATGTCCCCAGAGGAACTCCACGCCATCGAACTGCTGCGCCGCGTGCCGTACGGCCGAGCCGCCACCAGCATGCGCGCGCTGCCCTTCCTCGCCGTCGCGCGCCACATCGTGGTGAACGGCAAGGTCGTCCTGAGAATGCACGCCGGTTTCGGCTACCACCACGCCTGCAACGGCAGCGTGGTCTCGTACGGAGCCGACAACTTCAATTCCGGCGACTCCCAGCTGTGGTCGGTGCAGTTCACCGGCACCGCGAACCTCGTCGAACCCACCACCGCCGAACTGGAACTGTTCGGCCCCGGTCCGCACTTCGTGGACGGCGCGGTCTTCGACCCCGTCTACATGCGGATCGAGCCGCACCTCGTCACCGTCCACACCCTCGCGGGCAATCTGGACCGGCAGTACCAGCACGCGCTCTGAGCCTTCCGAACCCCCCGAGCAGTCCGCTTCGGGACGTTGGTCCCGTGCGGCACGGTCATGCAGAACGGCCCGGCAGTCCTCTCACCGAGAGGTCCGCCGGGCCGTTCTTCATGACGCAGGGCTACTCTCCGTCGTCCCCGATGCCATTGCCCTCGGGCGACTTCGAGGCGCTCGGCGACGCCGACTTCGACGGGCTCGGCGTGGGCGTCGGCGTCGGCGTGGGCGTCGGGGTGGGCGTCGGCGTGGGGGTCGCGCTGGGCGAGTACGAGTAGCTCGGCGACGAGGACTTGCTGCGGCTCGCGGACGGCGAGTACGAGTACGAGCTCTCCGGAGCCGACTTGGACGCCGAGTTCTCCGGCGAGGGGCTCTCCGGCGTCGCGCCGGCCGAGGAGGACGCGGAGCTCGCCGGCGGGGTCGGGCCCGTGCCGGGGTCCTTCTTGCCGCCACCGAAGCCGTTGACCGCGTACGCCACGCCGCCCGCGACCGCGAGGACGGCGAGCACCGCGAACAGCCACAGCTTCCAGCCGCCGCCCCCGGAGGGACGCTCGTTGTACCCGTCGTAGCCGCCGGTCCCGCCGTGGCCATTGCCGCCCCCGCCGGGGTAGGCGGAGCCGTCGTCCGGGTTCAGCGGCGGCACCATCGGCTGCTGGAACTGCGAGGTGTTGGAGTGCGAGCCGTACTGCGGCTGGCCCTGGCCGGGCGTGGCCATCGCGGTGGTCTGCGCCGGGCCGCGCCCGTGCGGCAGCGCCATGGTGACCGGGCCGGTGTTCCAGGTGCCGGTGTTGGCCCCCTGGTCGTGCAGCATCTGCAGGGCGTACTGGACCAGCCCGCGCATCTCCTCGGCGCTCTGGAACCGGTCGTCCGGATCCTTGGCGAGGGAGCGCATGACGAGCCCGTCGAGCTCCTGCGGGATGTTGCCGCCCTCCGGCAGCTGCGAGGGCGGGATCGGCGCGTCCTGGACGTGCTGGTAGACCACCGACAGCGGGGTCTCCCCGGTGAACGGGGGCCGCAGCGAGAGGAGTTCGTAGAGCAGGCAGCCCGTCGCGTACAGGTCGGAGCGGTGGTCCACCGCCTTGCCGAGGGCCTGTTCGGGCGAGAGGTACTGCGGCGTGCCCATGACCATGCCGGTCTGGGTCATCGTCGACTGCGCGCCGTGCAGGGCGCGCGCGATGCCGAAGTCCATCACCTTGACCGCGCCCGTGTCCGTGATGATCACGTTGGCGGGCTTGATGTCACGGTGCACGATGCCGTGCTGGTGCGAGTACGCGAGCGCTTCGAGCACGCCGGAGGTGATGATCAGCGCCTGGTCGGGGCCCGGGGCCTCGGCGCTGATCAGCAGGTCGCGGATGGTGCGGCCCTCGACCAGTTCCATGACGATGTAGGGGACGACGTTCGGGCCGACCCGGTCCTCGCCCGAGTCGTACACGGCGACGACGGCATGGTGGTTGAGGCCGGCGACCGACTGCGCCTCGCGCGTGAAGCGGGCCTTGGACACCGGGTCCTCGGCCAGGTCCGGGCGCAGCAGCTTGACGGCGACGGTCCGGCCCAGCCGGACGTCCTCCGCGGCGAAGACCTCGGCCATGCCGCCCCGGCCCAGACGGTGGGTCAGCCGGTAACGGCCGTCGCCCACCAGGCCGCCCGCGCCCCAGTGCTCAGGACCCTCTGCCATCCCGGCGCCGCTTCCCTCGGGTTCGGGTGCCATCAGTCCTCACCGTCGTCTGTCTCGGCCGCCGCTCAGCGGTAGGTCCTCATCGTGTGCTCCGACGAACGCTACAGCCTCGGAACCGGTCACCGTTCGGACGCGGACCCCCCGTGCGCCGCCTGTGGACCCCCTGTGGCCTTGTGGTCACGGAACGGGAACCTGGCTTGACGTGTGCTTGCCCTCCGGCAGACTGAGCCCGACATGCGCTCAGCCAGGGGCGTGGGGACCATCCCGAGGGGAAGCAACAGTCATGAGCCAGGACGGCACTCAGGGCCAGTACGCGGGCGGCTCTCTGGCCGGTGGCCGTTACCAGCTGAGGGACTTGCTCGGCGAGGGAGGCATGGCCTCCGTTTACCTCGCCTACGACTCGGCGCTGGACCGTCAGGTCGCCATCAAGACCCTGCACAGTGAGCTCGGACGCGAACAGTCCTTCCGCGAACGCTTCCGGCGCGAGGCCCAGGCTGTAGCGAAACTGTCGCACACGAACATCGTCTCGGTCTTCGACACCGGTGAGGGGGTCGTCTCCTTCGCGAACCCCGCGGCGGCCGACGGCTCGGTCATGCCGTACATCGTCATGGAGTACGTCGAGGGGCAGCCTCTCGGCTCCGTCCTGGACGGCGACATCAGGCAGTACGGGGCCATGCCGGCCGACAAGGCGCTGAAGGTGACGGCCGACGTCCTGGCCGCCCTGGAGAGCAGCCACGAAATGGGGCTGGTCCACCGCGACATCAAGCCGGGCAACGTCATGATGACGCGGCGCGGAGTGGTCAAGGTCATGGACTTCGGCATCGCGCGGGCCATGCAGTCGGGGGTCACCTCGATGACGCAGACCGGCATGGTCGTCGGCACCCCGCAGTACCTCTCCCCCGAGCAGGCGCTCGGCCGGGCCGTGGACGCCCGCTCCGACCTGTACTCGGTGGGCATCATGCTCTTCGAGCTGCTGACCGGGCGGGTCCCCTTCGTCGCCGACTCGGCCCTGGGCATGGCGTACGCGCACGTGCAGGAGGAGCCGGTCGCGCCCTCCTCCATCAACCGCTCGGTCACCCCGGCGATGGACGCGCTGGTGGCGCGGGCCCTGAAGAAGAACCCGAACGAGCGTTTCCCCACCGCCGCCGCCATGCTCGACGAGGTCGCGCGGGTGGCGGGCGCCGGGCACACCGGAGCCCCCGTCATCGTCCCGGGCTCGCACCCGACCAACAGCGGCGCCGGTCTGGGCTCGGCCGTGTTCCCCCCGGTGGACTCCTCCCTGCAGGCCCCGCCGCACTCGGTGCAGCAGCCGTACCAGCCGCCGCACACCCCGGTGCCGTCCCCGTACGCGCCGACCCCGCCTCCGGCGCCGCAGTCCGGGGCGTACGGGTACCCGCAGCAGCACCAGCCGCAGCACCAGCAGACCCCGGCGCCGTACTCGGCTTCGACCCCGCCGCCGTACACGATCTCGCCGCAGGGTGGGCAGGGCGGGCAGGGCCCGGCCGCGGGCGGGACCGGCAAGAAGAAGAACAACCAGATCGTGATCGGGGCCGTCCTGGTGGCGCTGGTGGCCATCGGCGGGCTGATCGCCGTCCTGAACATGGGTGACAAGGACAAGGACAAGGCCGGGCCGTCGACCCCCGGCTCCTCCACTTCGGCGTCCGCCCCGGCGAGCACCGGGCACAAGGGCCCGGACCTCTCGCGGACGATCGAGGAGTCCAAGTGCAAGGAGCCCCGGAAGGGCACCGACGCCACCAAGGTGGTGGCACCGGACTTCCGGTACATGAACGAGGTCTCGGTCAAGGCGTGCATCCGGGCCGGCGGCTGGAAGTACGACCCCAAGCCGAGGGACGAGGCGGTCTACGGCGAGGGGACCATCGTGGAGCAGCAGCCCGCCGGCGGCGCCGAGATCGACCCGAAGAACACCACCTTCACCCTGTGGATCTCGACGGGCGACCCGGAGTAGGCCTACGGGAGACCCCCGGGGGTCACGCCCCGGAAGGGTGAAGCGCGGTTCGCCCACGGGGCGCCGGTACTGATACATACGCGCAGGTCACACCCGCCGCACTCCGGGAGTCCTGTTGCACCACCGCGCACGCAGCCTCGTACGCCTCCTCACCGCCGGCGCCGCCGCGCTGGCGGTGAGCGCGCTCACCGTCTCACCCGCCTCGGCCGCCGGGGCCTCGTCCAGCTGCGAGACCACCGGCGCGTACGGCAACGCCGACTGGACGTGGCTGAACGGCTACACGCTCCTCCACGTCAAGCTCACGTCCGTGGACACCTCGAACGACGCCCGCATCGCGGGGATCCGTCTCTACTCGCTGGACTACGACGGCGGCTCGCACGACTGGCCCTGGCGCTACAACAAGCGCGGGGCCGGCAAGAGCCAGACCTGGGAGACCACCCTCCAGGACAAGCGCGGGATCGACCGGGTCGGCGTGGAGGTCGCGGCGTTCAGCGACGCCGGTTACCGGAGCATGTGCGGTTCCGCTTCCGTGAAGAACCCGACCTTCTAGACGGACCTTCCGGGCGGACCTTCCAGCCGGACCTTCCAGGCGGACCGGCATCCCGAACGGCCTGTACGGGATGCCGGTTTTGTCCGGTTATGTAAATCTGAGTCCGTGACCTACGCCCGCGCGCTGCGCTGGACCGCCGGGGCAGCGATGGCAACCGCCGCGCTGCTGGTCACGGCGCCCGCCCACGCCGCGCCGGCGCCCGCCGCGGCCCCCCTCACCGTTTTCACCTCCGCGCTCGCCGCCGTGTCCTCCGGCGACCCCGCGCCCGCGACCGACGTGGCGGACCGGGCCTTCGAGGACCTCGCCGGCAGCTCCGCCGGGGCCGGGCGCGAGCGGCCCGGACGGCCGGTGGGCGAGCCCGCCAACCCCGAGACCGTGCTCGCCGCCCGCCCCGTCCCGGCGCTCCCGCGCACCGAGCCGGTCCCGCAGGCTCCCGCGACCCCCTCCGCCCCTCCGGTGAACCCGATGGTGGGCGCACTGGGCACCGAGCCGAACGAGCGGGCCGCCGACCTGGCCGCGCACATACTGCCGCTCGGAACGGGATTCGCCCTGATGGGACTGGGTCTCGGCTTCATGGGAATGCGGCTGCGCCGGGGCGCGTAACCCCTGGTCACGCGCCCGCTCCCGCCCTCCCCCCACCCTCTCCCCACCCCCGTTCCCACCCCGGGTCCCTCTTGGGACGTAGGCCTCAGGATGGTTGCGGCGAGGTACATACTCGGTATACATACTGAGTATGTCGATCCGCCACGGCCTTCTCGCCCTGCTGGAACGGGGCCCCAGGTACGGCTCTCAGCTCCGCACCGAATTCGAGTCCCGCACCGGTTCCACCTGGCCGCTCAACGTCGGGCAGGTGTACACCACGCTCGCCCGTCTGGAACGCGACGGCCTCGTCGCCCCCGGCGGCGCGGACACGGCCGGGCACACCCTGTACGCCATCACCGAGACCGGACGCCACGAACTGCACGCGTGGTACGAGCGTCCCGTGGACCGGGCCAACCCGCCCCGGGACGAACTCGCCATCAAGCTCGCCATGGCCGTCGGCGCACCCGGCGTGGACATCCGTGCCGTCATCCAGTCCCAGCGGCACGCCACCGTCCAGGCCATGCAGGACTACACCCGGCTCAAGGCCCAGGCGCTCGCCGCCATCGAGAGCGGACGCTCCGGCGAACGCGACGACATCGCCTGGCTGCTGGTCCTGGAACAGCTCATCTTCCAGACCGAGGCCGAGGCCCGCTGGCTCGACCACTGCGAGTCCCGGCTCGTACGGCTGGCCGCGCGCGGGGAGCGCGCACCGGCCGAGGCCGAACCGCCCGAGGCCGCCGGGCCCACCACCGTCCCGACCACACCCACGACCCAGACCACCGACCGGTCTCTTGCCCGCACCGCCCGCACGCGGCGGGTCTGACACCACCGCTCCACGCCCCAGGGGGGAACCCTTCATGCCCGACCAGCCCGTATTGCAACTGGACCAGCTCGTCCGCACCCACGGAAGCGGCGCCACCGAGGTGCACGCCCTGCGCGGGATCGACCTCTCCGTGTACCCCGGCGAACTCGTCGCCGTCATGGGCCCCTCCGGGTCCGGCAAGTCCACGCTGCTGACCCTCGCCGGCGGACTCGACACCCCGAGCCGCGGCCGGGTCATCGTCGAGGGCACCGACATCACCACCGCGAGCCGCAAGCAGCTGGCCGCCCTGCGCCGCCGCAGCATCGGCTACGTCTTCCAGGACTACAACCTGATCCCGGCCCTCACCGCCGCCGAGAACGTCTCCCTGCCGCTCGAACTCGACGGAGTCTCCGCGCGCAAGGCCCGCGTCTCCGCGCTCGCGGCCCTGGAGGAGATGAACCTCGGCCAGCTCGCCGACCGCTTCCCCGACGAGATGTCCGGCGGCCAGCAGCAGCGCGTGGCCATCGCCCGCGCCCTGGTCGGCGACCGCCGCCTGGTCCTCGCCGACGAGCCGACCGGAGCCCTCGACTCCGAGACCGGGGAGTCCGTGCTCGCCCTGCTGCGCTCGCGCTGCGACGCCGGCGCGGCCGGAATCCTGGTCACCCACGAGCCGCGCTTCGCCGCATGGGCCGACCGCGTGGTGTTCCTGCGCGACGGCAGCGTCGTCGACGAGACCCTGCGCAGCCATGCCGACTCCCTGCTCTCCGGGCAGGCGGCCGCTCAGTGATCTCCGCGTACCACTCCTGGATCGCGGCGATCCGGATAGCCCGCCGCGATGCCTGGCGCTCCAAGGGCCGCAGCGCCCTGGTCCTGGCCATGATCGCGCTGCCGATCGTCGGCGTGAGCGCCGTCGACCTCACCGTGCGCAGCTCGCAGCTCTCCCCCGAACAGCACGTCAGCCGGGTGCTCGGCGCCGCCGACGCCAAGGTGCGCGACCCCCAGATGGGGGTGGCCATCTACCAGTCCCCCGACGCCCAGAGCTACGCCCCGGTCGGCGGTTACGACAAGTACCAGCCGAGCGCCGGCGGCGGGGACGAGACCACCACCGCGCCCGTGCTCCCGGCCGGGTCCCAGTCCGTCAAGGACAGCCTCTCCTACGCCAAGGTCCGCACCCGGTACGGGATCCTGGACACCGAGCTGCGCGAGGTGGACCCGGCGAGCCCGCTGGTCAAGGGCCTGTGGACGCTGGAGCGCGGCCGGCTGCCGCAGGCGGCCGGCGAGATCCTCGCCACCGGCGCCTTCCTGGAGGAGTCCGGGTACTTCCTCGGCTCCAGCGTGACCCCGCGCGAGTCGAAGACCTCGTACAAGATCGTCGGTGTCTACGAGCTGCCCGACGCCCTGAAATCGGCGCAGCTCCTCGCCCCGCCCGGCACCCTGCTGGCCCCGCTCGACCGGGACCTGAAGGCCGCCGGCGGCAGCGGGGTGCACCCCCAGGACGAGTTCCTGGTGAAGGTCGGCGGCGAAGGTTTCACGTGGAACATGGTCAAGGAGACCAACGCCAAGCAGCACCTGATGGTCGAGTCCCGCGTCGTGCTGCTGAACCCGCCGGCCGACTCCGAGGTGCCGCTCTACACCGAGCAGCCCAGGGACGCGTGGCGGCCCGGCTCCATGATCGGCCCCACCGAACTCGCGATCGTCTCCACCGTCGTCGGCCTCGCCATGCTGGAGATCTGCCTGCTGGCCGGACCCGCCTTCGCGGTCGGCGCCCGGCGCTCGCGCCGCCAGCTCGGCCTGGTCGGCGCCAACGGCGGTGACCGGCGGCACATCCGGGCCATCGTGCTCTCCGGCGGCCTCGTCATCGGCGCCGCGGCGGCCGTCATCGGCACCGCCGTCGGCATCGCCCTCACCCTGGCTCTGAGCCCGCTGCTGGAGTCGACGATCGGCAAGCGGTTCGGCAACTTCGACGTCCGCCCGGTGGAACTCCTCGCCATCGGCGGGCTCGCCGTCCTGACCGGGCTGCTGGCCGCGATCGTCCCGGCCGTCAACGCCTCCCGGCAGACCGTGCTGGCCTCCCTCACCGGCCGCCGCGGGGTGCGCCGGGCCAACCGGGTGCTGCCCGTCCTCGGCCTGCTCGCCATCGCGGGCGGGGCCGCCATCGCCCTGTTCGGCTCCGTGTCCAAGATGGGCGCCACCGTCGTCGCGGGCGGCAGCGCCATCGCCGAACTCGGCGTCGTCGCCCTCACCCCCACCCTGGTCGGCCTGTTCGGCCGGGCCGGCCGCTGGCTGCCGCTGTCGCCCCGCCTCGCGCTGCGCGACGCCGTCCGCAACCGGGGACGTACGGCACCGGCCGTGGCCGCCGTGCTGGCCGCCGTGGCCGGCACCGTCGCCGTGGCCACGTACCAGCACAGCAAGGAGATCCAGGCCCGGCACGAGTACGTCGCCAGCCTGCCCTTCGGGACCGGGGTGATCGAGACGAACGAGTTCACCGCCTACCGGGACGTGCCCGCGATGCGCGAGACCCTGACGAAGGAACTCCCGGTGGCCGTACGGGCCGACGTGGAGCGTCCCGTCGTCGGCAAGCCGGGCTGCTCCCCGTACGGCGACAGCCCGGACTGCGGGCGGGCCGAGGTCATCATCCCGAAGGCGCAGCGCTGCCCCCTCTTCGGGGCCGTGAACGGGCCCAGTTCGTTCACACTGGCCCAGCAGAAGGAGCTGCGCAACGACTGGCGGTGCCAGTACAGCCGCTTCGGGGTCCAGCACTCCCTCGTCGTCGCCGACGAGAAGCTGCTGTCCGTCCTCGCCGTCGACGACCCGGGTGCGGCCGCCGCACTGAAGGCGGGCAAGGCCGTCTCCTTCAAGAAGCAGAACGTGCTCGCGGACAAGGTCACCGTCCGGCTGATCATGGGCCGGGGCGAGCCCGCCCCCGGTTCCGCGCCCGATGAGCCGGGAGCCGGCCAGGACAAGGTCTTCGCCGCGTACCAGGTGCCCGAATCGGTGACGGGCTACGGCGTGGAGCTGGTCCTGCCGCCCGCGGCGGCGAAGAGCGCCGGGATCACCTCCGTCCCCTTCGGCTCGTACTTCACCCTCGACGGGGACGCGAGCTCCGAGCAGCGCCAGCGGCTCGAAGGGGCCCTCGACAAGCTGGGCATGGACACCAGCCTGAAGATCGAGAAGGGCTACGAGGGCGACGACAGCCTCGTCATGCTCGTCCTGACCGTCTTCGCGGGCCTGGTCACCATCGGCGCCGCCGGCATCGCCACGGGCCTGGCCCAGGCGGACGCCGAGGGCGATCTGAAGACCCTGGCGGCGGTCGGCGCACCGCCGCGGGTGCGGCGCACCCTCAGCGGCTTCCAGTGCGGGGTGGTCGCCCTGATGGGCGTGGTGCTCGGCTCGGCCGCCGGGATCCTGCCCGCGGTCGGACTCCGGCTCACCGAACGGCGGGCCGCGGCCGACCTGGTCCGCAACGGCATCGAGAACGGCTACTCGGCCGCCTCCGAGGCCATTCCGTACATCCCGATCGCGGTGCCGTGGACCACGCTGGGCGGCCTGCTGATCGTCGTCCCCCTGGGCGCGGCGCTGCTGGCGGCCCTGGTCACCCGTTCGAGCGGAGCACTGGCCCGCCGCGAGGTCTGACGATTCCGGCTCCTTTGGTGCCCCCGCACAGGGTGGATCACGCCCGTGCGGGGGCACACCGTGTGAATACGAAGGTGTGCGAGAGAATGACGGCATGGAGATGCCGAGGAGTGAACGGTCGCAGGACAGCCCCCCGCCCGGCCTGATCGTGGGGCAGGACGGGTTGCCGGTCGGCGGCGCCGATGACGAGTCGCGCGAGGTCCCGGTGACGGAGATGGTCGAACAGCCCGCCAAGGTCATGCGGATCGGCAGCATGATCAAGCAACTCCTGGAAGAGGTACGCGCCGCACCTCTGGACGAGGCCAGCCGGGTCCGTCTCAAGGACATTCACGCAGCGTCGGTGAAGGAGCTGGAAGACGGTCTGGCTCCCGAGCTGGTGGAGGAACTGGAGCGGCTCTCCCTTCCCTTCACCGAGGAGGCGATCCCCTCCGAAGCGGAACTGCGCATCGCCCAGGCCCAGTTGGTGGGCTGGCTGGAAGGCCTGTTCCACGGCATCCAGACGGCCCTGTTCGCGCAGCAGATGGCGGCGCGGGCCCAGCTGGAACAGATGCGCCGGGCCCTCCCGCCCGGCTCCTCCCACGAGGACGACGAGGACGGCCCCCACGGCGCCATCCGCTCCGGCCCGTACCTCTAACCACCCCGCCCCACCACCCCTCCGGGGCCGCCCCTAGGGCGGCCCCGAAGCCATGTCCGCCGCCCGACGCTCGCGTCTGGGCGCAGCACATCCAGCCCGTCCGGCGTTTGAGGACCGGGTCCGGGCCGGCCCTGACGCGAATAAACATCTCCGAGCCCACCAGACCTTAAGCAAACTCGTATGCCGTCATCAGATTGGAAAATA